>PLEB01000064.1:0-3642 GCA_003136915.1 Chitinophagaceae bacterium | reverse complement strand
CCATGATCTGCCGGCACAGCCAGCCTCACTTCCGCCTGCAGGGCCATTACATTTTCATTTATTACTTTATAATGGTAAGGGTTGAAGACGGTATTTGCCGGAACGATAATATTCCATACCTGACCCTGATTATCCGCGCCTTCAACACAATACACAATCGGCCCTCGCTGAATCGCAACACGGCCCACATCGTTCTTTAGACTGTCAGTGGCTTTTATTTTAAGAACCTGCATCGGCAGTTCAAATTCCACTACATCTCCCTTCAGCCATTCGCGCTCAATGGACACATATCCGTTCTCCATTTTCGTGGCTTCCGCTTTACCGTTTACCTTAAAAACAATATTCGACCAATGGAAATTGCTGAAGACATACAAATCGCCCGGAGATGCTTTGCCCTGTGCCCAGCCGGGGACCCTTATAAAAATTGTAAATTTCTGTCTGGATACCGGATCTACTTTCACTGCAATATGTCCATCCCATGGATAATCCGTTTCCGTACGAATATCTACAAGATTTTTTCCAATAGGTATTCGGGTATTGCTGTTCACAAAAAGATTCACCCATATTCCATTTTCGGATTTGCCATAGACATAATTTCCCAAAGAGGCAATCAGCCTGGAGATATTTGCGGGGCAGCAGGCTGTTCCGAACCAGGCGCTGCGGGAATTCTGACCGTTTGACGACAGCGGATTATCATAGAAAAACCGGTCCCCACTCAAGCTTAACCCATCAAGTGCTGCATTATACAAGCTTTTTTCGAGCACGTCCACATATTTGCCGTCGGCTGAAAGTTGCGCCATGCGCTGGTTCCAGAATACCATGCCTACCGACGCGCAGGTTTCGCAATAAGCAGACTGGTTTGGGAGATCATAATCATGCGTAAATCCTTCATTTGAGCCTGTAGATCCGATTCCTCCGGTTATGTACATGTTCCTGTTAACAACGTTTTCCCAAACCTTTTTCATCGCTTTCAGGTAATCTGCATCGCCGGTCAATGCGCCCACATCTGCTGCACCGGTATACATGTACATTGCCCTCACAGCATGACCGGTAATAATCTCCTGGTCTTTTACAGGCAGTTCTTCCTGCCAGTATTCCGGGGTTATCCATTTACCCTTATAATCATAATAATGATGCCCTCTTTGCTGCAGGTACCAGTCGGCCAGTTTCAGATAGCGGTCATCGTTAGTAACACGGTATAGTTTGACGAGGGCTAATTCAATTTCCTGGTGTCCGCTAAACCAGTGCCTGCCGCTTAACCGGAATGTGCTGTCGATATGGTTGGCCAATCGGATTGCTACGTCGAGTAACTTTCTCTTTCCTGTAGCATCATAGTAGGCAACAGCTGCTTCAATTAAATGGCCCGCACAATAATCCTCATGCTTTTCAACATCGGTCCATCGTTTACTCAAATCAGTAAGCGTAAAATAAGTATCCAGGTAGCCGTCAGGTAATTGCGCCGCAGCGATCTTATCAATCCACTCGTCGGCTTTTCTTTCGAGCAAGGAATCCGGCCTTGTCTTCATGGAATAACTCATCGCTTCGAGCGCCTTATATACATCACTGTCATCGTAATATATTCCTTCAAATTTTTCTCCTTTTTTCCGCGCAACCTTTTCAAAATTCCGGATGCGCGGAGTTACANNGGCTTCCAGAAATGATCAGTAATGTTTACCTGCGAGAAATTGACAAACTCAAATTTTTCCATTGAGGTTTGCGCCCCCGCTACGAATGCCGAAAAAGCAACCGGCAAAAAAATCGTATCCCTGATTTTCATTACCCATATATTTCATATTAAGGTAAGCAATAAGCGGAAATTGTATTCAGGTCCCTGCGCGCAATCAGGCAGTCTGTCAGGAGCCGGGATTTAATTAAAACCCCGGGTCCGCCAGCAATAATCCGGCAGATTTTAAATGATGATTTGAAAAAATTCCTATATTTACCGCAACTAACTATTGCTTTTGAGGAAAATTTCAACCATATTTCTTCTTCTTCTCCTTTTATTTAATATCGTGGGATACCGCGCCTGGTTCTACTATGCCGAGAAAAAAGCAGACGCAGTTATGGAGGCTTCATTGGACAAAAGCGAATACAATGAAAACGACCTTATTACGCTTAGCATCCCGCTGAATATGCCCTATCAACTGGAAAGTACCACTCTCCAAAGAGTGGATGGGGAAATCAGTTTCGGAGGCAAAATATATAAATATGTAAAGCGCAAAATCAGTGATGGTATCCTGATACTTCAATGCCTTCCGGATTTTCATAAAATGACCTTGAAGAATGAAAAAACGGAATATGGCAATTATGCCAATGATATTGGCGCCTCTTCCACCAATAAAGAATCCTCCCATACCAATCTGAAATATCACGCCTGCGGCGAATACGAAGCGCTCTTATGCAGCTTTTCCTTAGCGGATTTGTTAGCGGCAAAAACTTCTATCTCAGAATCCAAAGCTCCCGGACTCCCCGATTGCCTTTTGGCCTTCCCGGGAAAGCCTCCAAGGCCAATCGCCTGATCTGATATTCTACCGCTTATTTCTTCCTTTTTAAATTTTCGGTCAATCCCTGTATTATGTCACGACTGCCATTCATCATAGGCATCCTGTTATTATTTCTTACAGAAATATTAAGGGTCTATTTCATCATGCCATTCCCCGGCAGCCAGCATGCGGATACGATTGACCTGGCTTATTTTATTGGCCGGAATAAATGGCTCCTGCGGACCATCGGCATATTGCTGATTGCTTATCCCGTCTCTCGCATTTTTGGAACCGGCAAAATCTGGAAGAAAATATTACTGGGAGTCGTCCTGATTTTCTATGGAATCGTATTCTACCTGTTTAATATGCGTTACGAAGCCGATAAAATGTTTTACCAGCCTGCTCATAAAAATTTTGCCACAGCAATGAGTAATACCGTCGATACCAATAAACTGGTGATCGGCGTGGCCATCAACGGAGAGGCAAAAGCATTTCCTATCCAGTTCATCGGATATCATCACCAGGTTAGGGATACTATTGGCAACGAAGCTGTAATGATTACCTATTGTACCGTTTGCAGAACCGGTCGTGTTTACAGCCCCATGATCAAAGGGCAGCCTGATCGTTTTCGGCTCGTAGGCATGGATCACTTTAATGCCATGTTTGAAGACAGTCGGACAAAAAGCTGGTGGCAGCAGGCCACAGGAGTTTCCATCGCAGGCCCGTTAAAAGGTACTGCGCTAAAAGAAATTCCTTCCCGGCAACTTTCCCTGGCCGCGTGGCTTCGGGAATATCCGGATTCCAGGATTTTGCAACCGGACACGGTTTACAAGGATGATTATGAAGATCTGGTAAACTATGATAAGGGAACGATTCAAGGCGGCCTGGAAAAACGAGATTCCGCTTCCTGGAAAAAAAAATCGTGGATCATTGGCGTAAAGACCGCAAAGAAAGAAAAAGCATATGATTGGAACGAGCTCGTAAGTCATTCCATTATTCAGGACAGCCTCCCTCCGAGTGCAATTGTGCTCCTGCTTGAAAAGGATTCCGTTTCATTTCATGCTTTTGACAGGAATATAAACGGACAAACACTTTGGTTTACAAAAAATGCGGGCAGTGACACGTTCAGCGATAACAACACACATTCCATTTGGAACAT
>PLEB01000456.1 GCA_003136915.1 Chitinophagaceae bacterium | reverse complement strand
ATTTCCCGGTGTAAAATAACTGGCCACCTGCAATGCGGAACCCGACGGAGTAAGTTTTAATGCACTTTCTGCCCGGTCGGTAAGGTTAGTTGGATCGGGATTAGGATTGTTCTCGTCCGTTCCGTTACCGGATACTATATAATGATTTCCTTCTCCAACCGTTCCGTTTCCTGTGGTAATGTATAAATTTCCCTGCGCGTCTGCGGCAATACCCATACCGCTTTCCCATATACCGCCATTTTCTCCATTGGGCGTGTCATTATATACGGTTACCTGCTGCAAGCTTGATGCATTGTATCCCAATATCCATCCATGATAAGGATTCCAATCGCAATGCGATGAATAGCTGATATATACCACGCCGTTGACAAGGGCCAATCCCTGCCGCTGGTTGTTTCGCCTTGGATCGAAATTCACCATGCCAGAGGAGCTGCCATCTCCTGTGCCGGGAACACTTGCAGTGATTGCAACAGGACTTCCGTTCTGTTCTGCGCCTGTTACAATATTCACCGCGTGCAGATGTTGTACAAAGCTGGTGCCGTCTGTGCTTCTGGCCACAAAATAAATGGTCTGTGTAGTGGAGTCAATCACGGGAGTGCCAATGATTCCGATATTATTGGTGATATCCTGATATGGTGCACACCAGCTTGAGGACATATCCGAAGCAGCCGGAGGGCGCATCCCTGAAGCGGTAAAGTTTTTCTTCCAGTATAATGCGCCGTTATCGCCGTCATATGCGTACACGGTATTGCTTACTGTCGCAATAAAAACTACATTATGGGTTCCGGAACCGATGGACAGATTGCCTACAACAAGAGGTTGCGCATATATCTGATCATCAACGGACATTTTAAAAAGTATGCCAAACTGCTTCGCATTTACATTGGTTGTGGTAAGCACGGTTTCCTGGTTATTCAAACCAGCGCGTGTATTATTATTGTGCTGCGTAAGCACAGAGATATGCTGCGTGTTTGGCGTGGGATTGGTCGGCGTGGTTGGTGGTACAGGGATGGTAGGGGGTGTGGGGTACGGGGTAGTAGTTTCCTTGCTTTTGCAGCTGAAGCAAATGATTATTATTAAAAATGGGTACAGGAAATTTCTGGTCATGTATATGAAGGTTTTGAATCTGATATTTATGCTGGTTTGCGCACATCCTATATTAAAATGCATCGTGCGTTGCTTAAAAGTATAGTTTTTATTCAATAAATTATAGTCGCCTATAAACCTATTCACTTATTTTACGGATCAGGTTATTTTGGTAATCCGCTACATATACATTTCCGTGCTGATCCACTGCTACACCATAGGGCCTGTAAAAACAAGCCGTAGTAACAGGGCCATTGGTTGCACCACGAATGCCGGTTCCGGCAAAAGTACTGACAACGCCATCCGGGCTTATTTTGCGTATCTTATTATTGTCAACATCGGCCACATACAGGTTGCCATCATTATCTACCGCTATTCCAGCCGGATGCGAAAACGAAGCTGCCGTATCTTTTCCATCGGCAGAGCCCTTTTTTTTCCTTCCTGCAATCGTTTTTACTAAGCCGTCAGGACTGATTTTCCGGATCATGTTGTTGTAGGTATCGGAAACATAAACGTTACCATTCAGATCCACAGCAATCCCTCCCGGTAAGTAAAATGAAGCGGAAGTATCTTTACCATCCTTTGAACCCGGATTTCCATTGCCGGCAATATCTGTAATTTTTCCCCCCGGACTAATTTTCCGTATCATGTCTTTCGCCCAATCCGCTATATAAATATTTCCGCTGGTATCGACAGCAATCCCGGCTGGGTTGTCGAACTGCACTGATTCGGACGACCCGTATTTTGTTTTATCGGGCCTTATTCCTGCGATGGTGGACACCTGGCCACCCGGACTAATTTTACGGATCAGGCTATTATGCGTATCGGCTACATAAATATTGCCGTTTTTATCCACCGCTACTCCGGCCGGATTAAAGAAGGAGGCTTGAGCGGAGTCCCCGTCGGCAAAGCCTGCCGAGCCAGTGCCGGCAAGCGTAGTCACTATTCCATCTGCGCTGATTTTGCGTATGAGATTATTGTGGGAGTCAGCCACATATACGTTGCCAGACTCATCTATTGCCAACCCCATCATATAAGAGAAACTGGCTTCGGTTGCTTTGCCATTGATTGAGCCCATGACGCCGGTCCCTGCAAGCGTCGTGACCCTGAGGGATTTATCCCCGTCCCCGCAGGCAATGATGAATAAAATGGCCGTAAAAACCAGCCAAATTGATTTTTTCATGTAATGGCAAACATTGAAAAGGTTAATTATGAAGCATTTCCGACCTGACCGGTTGGTAGCAAGCCTTGGTTTTTATTCGGCGCAATTTAAACAATTTTGATAATTGCATGTTGGACTTCTATATATTAGTATGACGAAGCAAAAACCTCATCAATCATGAAATACATTCTAACGATAATTGCTCTTTGCGCTAACCTGGCTTATGGCCAATATTCGCTGGGTCTGAACCTGGAAAAAGATCATACTTATTTTCTGAATATTAACACAATCTTGCAGGCAAATGGGGAAATGAACGGCCAGAAAGTGCAAATGACCTCAAACATGACAGCATTTGCAAGGTTCAAGGTTATTAAAACATCTGACCAGGAGTACGAATTGGAAGTCTCGTATGACAGCGTTCACTTGGCCACTAAATCCCCTATGGGGCAGATGGAATTTAGTTCCAATAAAATGTCTGAAAATAATGATATGGGCTCCGGCGGAATGACTAATAAACATTTTACGGTCGTCCTGTTAAAAAACGGAGCTGTGAGGAAAATTGAAAACCATGATACGGCAGGATTTTCATCTATGCTGAAAAATTTTCCCATGCTGGAAGGGATTAAACAAATGCTCAGGATGGGGCGTGGCAATCATTCCTTTAACCGCGAAGAGATGAAGAAAAATCTCGAAAAACTTACATCCGTTTTCCCGAACAAAAAAGTAAACCTGAATGATACCTGGGGTGAAACGATCATGCCGGATTCCGGAACGGATAACCAAATAAAGACAAATTATCAATTGGTAGACTACAACTCCGGGATTGCAACAATCAAAGGGCATTCAGAATCAAAACTCAGCAGTAAACAAAACCAAGGCAACAGGTTTCCTGTAATGATAGATCTCCAGGGAAAATCTGAATCCACTGTTAAGGTAGATGCGACGAGCGGCTGGATTAAGGAAGGAGAAATTAAACAAGAACTGAATGGGCAGATCAAATTAAAAACCAATGCCGGTTCTGAAGAAGGTAAGCCAAGCCCGATTCAAATCATTGCTATCGTGAAAATATCAGGCAGATAATATCCTATTATTGGAATTCAGCGTTTGTTTAACGCTCCGCGTTGCGAATAAAGCTTTTTCGCAGCGGCATAAATAGCTTCAGCGTCAAACCCGCATTCGTGCTGCAGTTGCTTCAGGGAGCCGTGTTCAA
>PLEB01000228.1 GCA_003136915.1 Chitinophagaceae bacterium | reverse complement strand
CCGTATAAAAAATCTATTTCCTGCCTTGTTTTTGCCCATTGAACCATGCCTCCGACGGCTTCGGTCATGATCCCCTTACCCCGCTGAGATGGCATGGTACCATAACCGATCTCGATGACACCGTCTTTATCCGGCACTCCCTTAAAGCCGAGTTCTGCTACAATGGCGGAAGAATTTTTTTCCACCACGATCCAAAAAGTGCTGAAGAGATAGTCTTTGCCCTTCATCTTTCGCAGCTTCGGCAGAATGATCTGTTTAACCCGCTCGCGTACATCTTCCGAAACCGTTCTCCCTGTATCTCTGAGATTGAATAGTTTTTCGAATTCTCCTCCCGCCCGAAGATAGCACTCAAGCTCGGCCGGTTTCAGCGGAATGATCTGAAGTCTTTCGGTCTCGACCATTTATTTTTTGTGGATCTCCGAGGTATAATGAAAAATGATATCCGGATTGTTGCTGATCTCGGTATTGAGGAACCATTCGCTCTGCGCCAGATAAACCATTTGCCCATCCTTGTCCTCCGCAATATTGTTTTGTTTGAACCGCGCAAACTCAGCCAGTTTTTTCTGGTTGGGGCTCGTTAACCAGCAGGCCTTAAAAAAAGGAAGGTTGTTGAATTGAACTGATGCAGAATATTCGTGCAGTAAACGGTACTGTATCACTTCAAATTGCAATTCGCCCACACAGCCAATAATCTTTTTATTTCCGCCAAACTGGGTAAAGAGCTGCGCCACGCCCTCGTCCGTAAGTTGCAGCAATCCCTTTTCGAGCTGTTTTGTCTTCATAGGATCTTTGTTTACCACTTCCTTAAAAATTTCAGGTGAGAACGAAGGTATGCCCGTGAAATAAAAATTCTTTCCTTCAGTCAGTGTATCACCGATCTTAAAATTTCCCGTATCAAATAAACCCACCACATCTCCCGGATAGGCTTCTTCAATAACATCCTTATCCCGGGCAAGGAATGTGTAAGGATTGCTGAAACGGACCTCCTTATTCAACCTCACATGATGAAAATATTTGTTTCGTTCAAATTTACCGCTGCATACCCGGATGAATGCAATGCGGTCGCGATGCCGGGGATCGAGGTTGGCATGAATCTTAAATACAAAGCCGCTAAGTTTTTCGTCACCCGGACAAACCTCACCTTCTGTGGTAGGCCTGCATTGGGGAACAGGAGCTATCTGGATAAAACTGTCCAGCATTTCCTTGACACCGAAATTATTAATTGCACTCCCGAAAAATACCGGCGCTATTTGTCCGTGAAGATAGTCATCGATATTCAGGGGGCCGTATACGCCATCCACCAATTCAACATCCTCTCTCAGTAAAGCAGCGTCTTTTTCACCGAGCTTTTCATCAAGAACGGGGCTGCCCAGGTCTTCGATCCTTACCACATCCTCGTCGGATGCGCGCGTATTGGCTGTGAAGAGGATCAGGTTTTTATCATGAAGATTATAAACACCTTTGAAATCCTTTCCGCTGTTTATGGGCCAGGTCATCGGGTGCAATTTGAGATTCAGTTCATTTTCTATTTCTTCAAGCAATTCAAACCGGTTTTTTCCGTCGCGGTCCATTTTGTTGATAAATACGATGACCGGCGTATCCCGCATGCGGCAAACAGAAGTCAGCTTTCGGGTTTGTTCCTCTACCCCATTCACACTATCAATCACCAGGATAACACTATCCACTGCCGTTAATGTACGATAGGTGTCTTCAGCAAAATCTTTATGCCCGGGCGTATCCAGNNGCACCTGCGGTTTGAATTGCGCCTCCGAACAACAAGAATTTTTCTGTAAGGGTTGTTTTTCCTGCATCCGGATGGGAAATAATGGCAAAAGTTCTTCTTTTTTCTATTTCTGATTTATACTTCATACACATGGTCTGCGATATACCGCTTCTTCCGGGGCGCAAAATTAAGAAGTTCTTCGGGTATGGAGCACTACTTTCTAAAGGTTGGGGTTGCGATGGCTAAATCCATAGTCCAGCAGGTTGAGGGGCAGAATGAGCTCCCATTGGTTGGGTCCTCTTCCTTCGTAGTCGCGGTCAACCAGACGACTGTATCGGATACCAAGGCTCAAAGGCAATTCATTCCACCAGCTGGTGTCGAAATAAATTTCCATGCCGAATGAACGGTATTGTGATTCCACTCCGGGTCCATTCGTATAAAAGAAAGGGACCCGCGTATAGTCGAAATATGCGTTTGCCCTGATCCTTAAAAAATAAATTATGTTTCCAAAACCCCAGTCCGGATAAACCAGCGGGAAATGATAGTTCAGGGCTATCCTGTACATCCGGAAAAAATTCTCCCCGGAATATCCTCTCGAAAAAGGAAATCCGTTACTGAAAAGAACCTGATTGAGCGAATCACGTTGCTGCAGGGCAGCACCAAGTTCCAGACTATGGGATGCAAAGAGGCCGGGGAAATAAAAATACCCGGAACCAAGAAATTGATTGCCCCGGAGGCCGGTGACTGCCCGATCATATTGGAACAAAAGGGTTTGGGCAAAAGAAGGAAAGATCTGCAGTTTACCCTGTTGAAGCTGATTGGAAAATGAAATAAAGGGATCAATACTGCTGAATCCGCGATCGAGCAGACTGTCCTTGAATTGAGGAGTAAAAAATTGTTTATGATAAGTAAAACTTGCGCTGGGTTCCAGTGAAGTTAACCACTCCCCACGACTGAAATTGAACGGAACGGATAGCCCGCCATAGGTCTGCAGTTCATTCCAGTAAATCTTATTGCTGTTAAAATACCCGTTCCTTCCGATTAGGTAATCCACTCCGGCATTGAAAAAGGGGAAAAGAGCACCATAGTTGAGGTCAAATCCGATTTTTTTATACTGCTCATTCCGGTTATAAC
>PLEB01000414.1 GCA_003136915.1 Chitinophagaceae bacterium | reverse complement strand
CATTTGATGGAACAGCCAAAAACTTTTGTAGTCTTTACAGGAACCTCCCGGTTATTCAATAATGCCTCGATGGCATTTCGGGTATCTGTGCTCTTCGGAGGCTTAAAAGGGTTTTCCATATCATCAAACCTACCTTCATAACGCAATTTCCGCTCCCTGTCAAAAATGAAAACATGCGGCGTGGCAACGGGTCCATAAGCATTGGACACTTTTTCCGTTTTTCCGTCATACAAATAGGGAAAATTGAAATGCTTTTCTTTCGCTCTTATTTTCATTTCGGCATATGAATCCCCAATATCTGAAAAATCGAGTTCATCCAGACGAAGACTTGCAGGGTCATTAGGCATAATAGCCACAACAGACACGCTTCTATTTGCGTAATCGGAAGTCAGCTTGATGATCCGGTCTTCATAAGCCTGTGCCGTAGGACAATGGTTGCAGGTAAAAACGACGACCAGAACCTGCGCATTTTTGAAAGAAGCCAGGGTGTAAGTCTTCCCATCAACACCGGTAAGGTCGAAATCAGGGGCCGCAGCGCCAATCTCCAATGTCTTATGGTCTTTTCCATGGTCTTTGCCAGGACGAATTATAAAGGCTGAAAGCAATAAAGTAACACAAACCACTCCAGGTAATAATAAAATTTTCATATCAGACGTTTAGCAATGAATGAGACTGGATAGCTATAAACTCCTATAAAACTAATATTAGTTTCGCGGAATTATGACTGAAAACGGTAAAGTGGCATTCAGGTTATAAAATGGAGCAAAAAGAAGACGTTTTATCCTTTAATCTTTTGATAACAGCCGCCATCCTGCTTACTGGCTTTCTGGCGGGTGGCAGTTTAGACCGATACGTTGTTCAGGTTCCCGCCTGGGGGCATTTAAGCATATTAACCTGGGCAGAATACACCCGGTATGCGGAATTCGGTAACGGTCTATATCTTTACCCATTTGAGGTCCTTGGCAGCTTTATCCTCTTGTTTGCCGCTACGGCGATAGTATTGATGAATAAGCAAAGGTTCAAATATCTTGCGTTGCCTATACATCTTGCCACAATCTTCTCTACAATCAGCCTCCTCTTCACATTTTTTACTTTTCCTGTTATGCTTAGTATTCAATCGATGGGAAATAATGAAAAACTTATCCAGCAGGCATTTGACAAATTCAATTTCTGGGGCTTGCTTCGCGCGATTGCACAGTTACTTTCTTTCATCGCTTGCGTTTGGACATTCACCAGGAAGAACATTTATGTTAATCCGTCATAAGAAGGCGTTAAGAACTCTTATGGGTGCAAATTTACCTTAAGAACCATATCATCTGCTGTAATGTACAATACATCCTTTGTTTCATTGAAGGCACAATTTGAAACGGGACGGTTATAGACTTTTATTAATCCCAACAGTTTTCCTGCAGGCGAAATAATATTGATGCCATCCGGGCCGGCTCCAAAGATATTACCATGTTTATCTATCTTGAAACCATCGGCTCCCTGTTTCATCTTTGCCTTCTCTTTTAGCGGTGCCCCATCAAGCAATATTCCTCCACTTTGAATATTACCATTCATATCAAGATTATAGGCGTACCAGCCAGTATGTTTATCATCGCTGCTGCCCACGTATAATATTTTCTCATCCAGCGCAAGTGCGATGCCATTCGGGCGTGAAATAGAATCAATCAATAAGGTCAATTTGCCGTCCGCGCTTATTTTATAAACGCCTTCAAATTTTAATTCCCTTGTGGGATCTTCGGCTCCCTTGGGGAGTCCGTAGATAGGATCAGTGAAGTAAATATTGTTTTTGCTGTCAGCAACCAGATCGTTTGGACTGTTAAATTTCTTGCCCATATAATTTGGAGCAAGTATGGTGAATTTTGGTTTCGGCGAATCAAGTGGTGCATCCAACCTTGCTACCTGCCTGTTGCCTGACTGACAAAGTAATAATCTCCCTTCTTTATCCAGAGCAAGCCCGTTTGAACCATTTTCCCCATTCCGGTATGCGGTGTCTGTATATCCGGAAGGCGTCAGGTATACTACAGGCGTATCCGTAGTGTTCCATCGGTATATTTTATTCTGGCGGACATCCGAAAATAACAGCATCTTTTTATCAGCGATCCAAACAGGACCTTCGGACCAGGTATAATTCCTGCCAATAATTTCAATGGATGCGTTCGTGTCTATGAGGTCAGCAGCACTATTATCGTATATTTCAATTTTGCCGACCGCGCTACTATTATCTGTCGTTTCCTTATTTTGGGTATTACAACCCATGCCTGCGATTATCCCGCAAAATACAATGGCAAATAAAATATTATTCATAAAATTCTTTTGTGTAATCAATAAACTTACGAAAGTGGAAATAGAATACCTGAAATCCGGGCACATTCGGTCAAGTATTTTTCCTGTAATTCCTGGTCAGCCGCAGCCGGATGGCATTGTTTTACCTTTTGGTGATAAAAATAGTTACCTGTCACGAGGGCCCTGGGATCATTACTTACGGCCAGCCACGCCTGCGTTGTCGAACCATCCTCCAGGTTGTCGGGTGCACTGCGCCCCCCCATTTTTGTCGCTACCCAGCCTGGGTCCAGGGCATTCGAAAATACATCCGGCCATTTTCTTGCAACCGCAAAGGCCAGGATCACATCCTGCAGTTTGGAATCCGAATATGCCTGGAGCCCATTCCATCGCCTCTGTTTCCAGGCGAGATCCTTTAAATCCGGATTGCCTTCCCGGTGCAGCCCCGAGCTGAGATAGATCAGGCGCTTTGGGCGTGTGATCAGGCAGGTCAGGATATAAGGTGCAAGACTATTTATCGCAAAAACATGGGACAGGCCATCCGTTGTTTCCATGCGACTACGCTCTTTATCCCCTATGCCGGCATTGTGAATGACGGCGTCAAACAGACCCAGCTTATTTACCTCTTCCGCAAGATGAACAGTTTCGGCTATACTTGAAAGATCACCTGTCAGAACCGTTTCCGCACCGGGAACTCCCGCCATGGCAACCGCGGCTCTATCCTTATTGCGTCCATGTAATACAACCTGGTGGCCCTGCGTGACCAGCATAAGGGCAGCCATTTTCCCGAGGCCATCGGATGAACCAGTGATGAAAATTCTTGACATAAATTGGTTTTTACAAAAATAATCAACCTTACGCCAGTTGGGGCTGAGGTGTTCTGTCGCAGTTACCGGAATTTTATTTTAACTCAGCCGGAATTGCTTCAACTGCCTGCTTTCTGCCGCCTCTTAAAACAGTCAAGCCAATTTTTCTCCCAATGGATTTTTCGTTGAGATATTTATGCATGTTATCTACGGTTGAAACAGGCTCACCTTCAAACTCAACGATAATATCTCCTACTTTTAATTGCTTATTGTAAATATCGGCATCCGCAAGAATTTCGAAAATATAAACCCCCATATTTGTCTTCAATTGGTTTGCTCCGATCATTCGCGGAGTCAGTTTTACGGGTTGAGCCGCTATCCCTAACTGCGCCCTTTTTACTCTGCCATGAATGATCAGTTGCCCTGATATATGGGCAGCCAGATTGGCTGACACCGCGAAACATAATCCTTGCGCCGAACTGATCACCGCTGTATTTACGCCAATTACTTTCCCTTCGGAATTGACCAGCGGACCACCGCTATTCCCGGGATTGAGCGCGGCGTCCGTCTGAATTACGTCGTCGATCAGCCTGCCATTGTTTGCTCTTAAGGACCGCCCGAGGGCGCTTACTACGCCTGCTGTAACCGTATGTTGCAGGCCCATGGGATTACCAATGGCAATGGCAATTTGGCCGGGTTCCAGAAGATCGGAGTTGGCAAATTGCAGGGGCCTGAGTTCCCCGCCATACACTTTTATGATTGCAATATCCGTAGAAGGATCGGCACCTATCAGGTCGGAGGAAAACTCCATCCCGTCCCCAAAAGCGACCTTGATGGAATGCGCATTTTCAATAACGTGATTGTTGGTCACTATATAACCATCTGTAGAGATTACAAAGCCCGAGCCTGAACCTTCCTGGTCGATGGGTTTTTTTGTTCCGGGATGAATGCCCGTTTTTAATACTTTTATGTGAACGACCGCCTGTGATGCATTTTTGACAACGCCGGTGACAGTACCCGAATAAGCGTCAAGCAATTGCTTATCGGAGTTAGAAATGAAATCAGGTAAATAATTCGTGTTGCTCATTTTGGTTTTGTCCCAACAATCAAACCAATCCATTTTTCCTGAAATTCTGGCAGAAAGTGTACTCTGTACAGTGCTATCATGCAAAAACGTTGAGGACTGAATGGCAACAATGACAAATATGAAATAAAAAAAGAGCTGTCGTCCTGTCAACAGCTCTCTTTTTACAATAGAATCTACTTATTATTTTCCAAATAAATAAAATACGCCAACCTGTAAAACGCCGTTCTTGATTGATCCGCTGCCGTCTTCAGAATTTTTCAAGAAATTTGTGAGACCAAGATTATATCGCGCATCCACGCCAAAGTGCATTGGCAGCGATAAACTCAAGCCGAGTGTCCAGCCGAAATCCGACGTTTTCAACTGGTTCTTAATATCAGTTGATGCAGCCCCATCTGCTTTCGCCTTAGCGCTTACCAGCAATCCAAATTGCGGACCGGTCTCTACGGACAAGGCATTTATGATCTTGTATTTGATTAAGACCGGAACATTAATGTATTGAAAATTGTATTTCCCGTT
>PLEB01000180.1 GCA_003136915.1 Chitinophagaceae bacterium | reverse complement strand
TGAGATATGGAAAAACATCAATCTCGAAATGGCGAAAGAAAAAATTTTCCTCATTACCGAAAAAGAGCTCAACAAAGAACAACAGAAATTCGTACAGAATTATTTTGAAGAAGAAGCGCGGGCCAATATCATTCCTCTCATGATCCAGAGCATCCCGCAATTTCCATATCTGCGTGAAAAATCCATCTATCTCGGCGTAGTACTCTCCCGAAAAACCCCGCTGGCTGAGGAGAAGAAATTTGCACTCATAGAAATTCCCAGCCGGCTGCTGGGCAGGTTTGTGATCCTCCCTTCACCCACTCCGGATGAACACCATATCATCCTCCTGGAAGACATCATCCGGTATAACCTGAAAAGTATATTCTCTTATTTCGCCTACGACCGATACAGGTCCTGGGTTTTTAAGGTAACCAAAGACGCAGAAATCGACATTGACAATGATTTGTCGACCACCCTGATTGAAAAAATTGAAAAGGGCCTGAAGAACAGGCGGAAAGGAAAATTTGTGCGGTTTGTATTTGACAAGGAAATGGATCAGGATCTGCTGAATTTTCTAATCAAGGGCCTTTCGCTAACAAAAAAAGCAAATGTGATTGCGGGAGGCCGCATCCATAATTTCCGCCACTTCATGGAATTTCCGGACGTGTTCCCGAGAAAAGGACAGCGGAAGAAACCATTCCTTCCCCCGCTCCTGGGCAGAAGCCACCGCATTACCGATGTGGTACTGGAGCATGACCTAATGCTGCATTTCCCTTATCATTCATTTAATCCGGTGATCGATATGCTGCGGGAAGCTGCCATAGACCCGGATGTGACCTCCATTAAAATAACCTGTTACCGGCTGGCGCAGAATTCAAAAGTGATTAATGCGCTTATCAATGCTGTAAGGAATGGAAAGCAGGTGACGGCCATGATGGAATACCGTGCCCGCTTTGATGAAGAAGCCAATCTGCTATGGAAGGAGGGACTGGAGGAAGAGGGCGTTAAAGTGATTGATATCATTCCGAATATGAAAGTACACGCGAAGCTGTGTATTATCCGGAAGAAAAGTGATAAACGTTCTATTTATTACGGATTCGTAAGCACAGGTAATCTGAATGAAAAAACCGCCACGATGTATGGCGATCATTGCCTGCTTACAAGCAACCGGAACATCATGGCCGATGTAAACCGGATGTTTAACTACATGGAAAGATGGAAAAACGGCCTCGGCCCTTTAAAAGCCTGCAAGACGCTTATTCCATGCCCCCTTGTATTGCGTAAGGAGATCTACCGCATGATCAATGCCGAAATAAAATCAGTAAAAAATAAGAAAGCTGGTTCGATCACCTTAAAAATGAATTCTCTTTCGGATGAGGACCTGATTTATAAATTATACGAAGCGGCAAGGGCTGGCGTGCAAATCAAGCTCATTGTCAGGGGCATATTCTGCATGCTTCCCGAAAATAAAAAATTCAAAAAACCGGTCACGGCTATCAGTATCCTGGATGAGTACCTTGAACATGCGAGGGTATTCATTTTCCATAACCATGGCAAAGAAAAAGTTTATATATCTTCGGCGGATTGGATGGTGCGAAATATGGATCACCGCGTGGAAGCAACCTGCCCCATAACGGATTCCGCTATTCGTAAGGAATTAAAAGAAATCCTGGACATTCAGCTGGCTGACAACGTAAAGGCGCGCTGGCTCGATAACGGCCTGCAAAACAAATACAAAAAAGATCAGTCCAAAAAAATCCGTTCCCAGATTGAAATCTATCAATATCTGAATCAAAAAAATATAAGAATCCTTTCGGATCCAGCAGAACCCGGGAATGTGCCTGCTGCGGCTGATATGCTGATTCGAATATAAGAAAACCATATTTTATAGATGATACTTGGAGCAATAGATATCGGAAGCAACGCAGCCAGGTTACTGATCACGGAAGTGCTGACGACCGATAAAAAAACAGAGTTTGAAAAATTAAACTTCGTAAGGGTTCCTCTCCGGCTCGGTTTAGACGTATTTGAAAAGAAAGAAATTTCAGCGGAGAAAACGACCATGCTACTGAACACGATACGTTCCTTTAAATACCTGATGGATGCTTATGGTGTAGTCCATAGCAAGGCTGCTGCTACTTCAGCCATGCGCGATGCGCGGAACAGCGCTGCGGTACTCGAGGCGGTTCAGACGGAAACAGGCATAAGCATTGAAGTGATCAGCGGCGACGATGAAGCGGCTTTTATATACGAAAATCACATTGCGGAAAACCTGGACAATGAAAATGCCTACCTGTATATAGACGTAGGGGGCGGAAGTACTGAACTCACCTGTTTTGCAGATAACCGGCTGCTGTTTAAGAAATCATTTAATATCGGCACCATCCGGCTAATGAAGAACCAGGTTACGGAAGCCCATTGGGATCTGATGAAAGATTTTCTGAGAAAGGAAATAAAGGGCATGGTCAAACATTTAACCGCAATCGGCTCCGGAGGAAATATCAACAAAGTATTTTCTTTATCGAAACGTAAAGATGGAAAACCACTAACCCTGGAATTGCTTAAAGATTACTACAAAGAACTAAATAGTTTTTCTGTTACTGAACGGATGCATTTATATAACCTGAAAGAAGACCGGGCAGATGTAATTGTACCCGCGCTGCAGATATACATAAATGTTATGCGGTGGATTGATGCTCAGGAAATTTTTGTCCCAAAAATCGGGCTGGCGGACGGACTAATTCAGGCGCTCTACAGGGAGCTTAGTGCCCTCAAGCCAGTTGAGCCCGCAATATAAATTTGCAGGGAAAGATATTTCAGGCCATTCAGATTGAATGGAATTATCTTTATGAATTCAACCTGATACCAAATGGTACCAAAAAAAATCACAACGCATATCCTGCAGAATATGAAATCCGCCGGCGAGAAAATCTCGATGATTACCGCCTACGATTTTTCATTCGCAAAACTGTTCGATAAGGCCGGAATCGATGTGATCCTGGTGGGTGATTCCGCCTCCAATGTGATGGCAGGACATGAAACCACATTGCCCATTACGCTGGACCAGATGATCTATCACGCATCTTCGGTTATCCGTGGTGTCAGCCGCTGCCTGGTGATCGTTGACCTGCCATTCGGATCTTATCAGTCCAATTCGAAAGAGGCGCTGATATCAGCCATCCGGATCATGAAAGAAACAGGTGCACATGGGGTAAAGCTGGAAGGCGGTGAAGAGGTGATGGAATCTGTAAAAAGGATCCTTGCTGCAGGAGTGCCTGTAATGGGCCATCTCGGACTTACCCCTCAGTCCATTTATAAATTCGGAACCTATACGGTAAGGGCTAAGGAAGAATCTGAGGCGGCAAAATTAAAATCAGATGCGAAACTGCTGGAAGAAGCCGGATGCTTTGCTATCGTGCTTGAAAAAATTCCGGCATTGCTGGCCAAAGAAGTGGCAGCAAATCTCCATATTCCTGTTATCGGCATCGGCGCAGGAAAATATTGCGATGGCCAGGTGCTGGTCATGCACGATCTTCTGGGGATTAACACGGAATTCAAACCCAGGTTCCTGAGGCAATACCTGAATCTGAACGAACCTATAACAGCTGCGGTTGAACAGTACGTGCGGGATGTGCGATCCAACAGCTTCCCAAATGAGCAGGAGCAATACTAAAGATTGCCCTGATTCTTTATACCTGATAGCACATGGAAGACCGTTTGAAAATTCCGATAAGTACTTTTAGCGTATCACCGTATATCGGCATTCAGGATCTCATACATCTGAAGACTACCGTCGTCGCTCTTTAACCGGACATACATCGAATGACAGGTCCCTACTGAGGCAACTTCGGTCAGCACTTTCACTTTGTCGTAGAACATGCGCTTTAGATGTTTCTTTTCTTTTTCAATCCGATTCATTGCAATACGGAAATCGGATGAAGAGCCGTGATTCGTTTCTTCGGCGAACAAGGCAATATGACGATGATCGTAATTTGCAGATTCCAGATTTAGAATCTGACACGAACAGATCCTGGCGCGGGAAGAATTATTTCCGGATTCTGACTGCAAGGAAGAGGGCCGGAGGGTAACTGAAAGAAAGGAATCGACGGCCTGAATCGAAATCATGCTGATGCCTGTAAACTGGTTTATGGGTCTTACTAAACCATTACCTGCAATGCTGGTACCCCCGTTCAGGGTTAGCAATAAAAGGGTGAATACGATCCGGATCAAAGATTTCATGGCTACGATATTAATCAAGTGAACAAGGGCTGTTCGCGGATAAATGGAACT
>PLEB01000324.1 GCA_003136915.1 Chitinophagaceae bacterium | reverse complement strand
GGATGATGATGCGGAAGGGTATTGAAGGGTGGATGGTATATGGTGGATGGTGGATGGATTCTATATGTAAACCCGCACCTGATTTCCATCTACCATCTACCATATACCATAAACGATCCCTAAGAGTTAACTTTATCCTCACACTTGCCCTTTCAGCACGCTTTTTGTACTTTTATCCCTCTAATCATCGTATCTGAAAAAAGTCGGGAAAATACTTCGTAAAACACTGCTGACACTGATCCTACTCCTGGCTTTGTTATGGATCCTCATACAAACCAGTTTCGTCCAGAACTGGCTGGTGGCGCGGGTTACCAATAAACTTTCAAGGGACCTCCACACAAATATCAGGATCAGTGAGGTACAATTTTCCTTTTTCAATAAAATGGTCCTGCACGATGTGCTGGTGAATGATCGCAAAGGCGATACGCTGCTTTACTCCGGCCTGGTTCGCCTGAACATCACCGACTGGTTCTTTTTCAAGGATAAAATTGAGTTAAAGTACATCAGCATGGATGAAACTTATATCCATGTATCCCGAACCGATTCTGTTTGGAATTATCAGTTCCTGGCTGATTATTTTGGAGGGGACAGCTCCAGCAGTAAGAAACCCATTGAAGTTCAGCTCGGGCAGATAAGACTGCACCACCTGCATCTGCTGAAAACAGATGCCTGGCGCGGTGAGGATATGGAGTTGCGCATGCTCGCATTATCGGTTGACGCAGATCATATGGACATGGACCATAAAAAAGTTCTTATCAATTCCATCTATTTCACTGAACCCGATTTCGCAATCCGAAATTATAAGGGCCGCCGTCCCGGACCGCCTCCCGATTCCGGTATCATAACCAATGATCCGCTGCACCTGAGNNCATTTCGACGAATATCATATTCATTTTTCCGAGGTGCATGGAGATTTTAAGAATGTTGCATTTGTAAAGGACAGCATCACGGCGAAGATGAGCTTGTCCACAAAGGAAAGAAGCGGTTTTACCGTAAAAAGGCTTACAGGAAATATGAAATTCTATCCTCAGGGAATGGAATTCTATAACCTGGATCTGCAAACGGATAAAAGTCATCTCCGGAATTTCTTTGCCATGCGGTTCCGCAGTTTCGATGACCTTTCTGATTTCAATACTAAAGTAAAAATGGAATCCAATTTTGTGGGTTCCACGATCGACAGCGATGATATCGCTTATTTTGCTTCAGGTCTGAGTTCGTGGAAGAAGAATATTTCCATCACCGGAAGAATAAAAGGATCCGTATCTGACCTCCAGGGAAAAAATATTCGCATTCATGCGGGACTGCATACCAACCTTGATGGAGATATTCACCTGACCGGACTACCGGATATAAACAAGACCTTCATTAATTTCAAATCGAATGATTTCCGCACAACCTATACCGATGTAATCACCTTCGTTCCTTTTCTGAAAACTATTCATCAACCGCGGATCGACCAGATTGAAAATCTTCATTTCGTAGGCAACTTCCAGGGAACTTTTTCGGATTTTGCCACTTCGGGAACCATCGAAACCAATATTGGAACCATGGTAACCAACCTGAATATGAAATTTCCTCCAAAAAAGGAAGCCAGTTATTCCGGAACGATTCTTACCAGTGATTTCCAACTTGGAAAATTCATGGGTGACAGCAGCCTGGGCACCATTTCATTTCGTGGAAAAATTGAGGGTAGCGGTCTCAGTGTAAACACGGTCAATGCCACGCTTGACGGCAATATCCGCCAATTCAATTTTATCGGGTACACTTATAACGATATTTTCGTGAACGGCCGGGTGACCAAGGAGCGTTTCAATGGTACAATCATCTCCAAGGATTCCAACCTTCATGGAACATTGAATGGTCTCATTGACCTGAGTGGCAATACATCAAAGTTTGATTTTGACGCTGTTGTTGACAATGCAAACCTGCTCGCCATTCACTTCGTAAAAGACAGTCTGAAGTTCAACGGCAAACTGCGTTTTAATTTTTCCGGAAACGATATCGACCATTTCCTTGGGAAAGCCCGTATTTATGATGCTTCCCTGATTAAGAGGGGCGAAAGATTGTCGTTTGACTCGCTTGTTGTGGAATCGAACAACATTGACAGCAGCAAGACCATCACCGTGATGAGCAATGAATTTGAAGGCGCTATTGTAGGAGATTTCTCCATCAAGAATTTACCTTCAGCATTTCAGGAATTCCTCCACCGCTATTATCCCAGTTATATCAAACCCAATGCCGTCAAACTGACTACGGAAAAATTTAGTTTTGTCATTACTACAAGAAGGGTGGATCAATATCTGGATCTGTTCGACAATAACCTGAAGGGCTTTAATTTCACAAATATAACGGGCCGCATAAACAGTAAGGAAAACCTTTTGAACATCAATGCCGATGTTCCGCAATTCAGCTACAAGAATATTTCATTTTATAAGGTAACCTTGAAAGGGAATGGGAATTTCGACAGCCTTTCCATCGATACCAGGATGGGAGAAGTATATGTAAACGACAGCCTGCATTTCCCTTCCACTCATATTCAGCTCAGGTCCTTTAACGACCTGTCGGATGTTAAGATAACGACCAGCGCCAACCAGACACTGAATGCAGCAAATGTCTCCGCCCAGGTTCGAACCCTTAGTGATGGTGTGAATATTAAGTTCAAATCCTCCACTTTCGATATCAACAGTAAAACCTGGACGATTGACAAAAACGGAGAACTTCTTTTCAGCAAAGATATTGTAGGTGCCACTGCGCTCAGAATCTATAGCGGTGATCAGCAGATCCTGGTGAGTACGCATCCTTCCGGAGAAGGAAGCTGGAACGACGTGCATGTGGATTTGCGGAAAATTAACATCGGCGACTTCTCCC
>PLEB01000098.1 GCA_003136915.1 Chitinophagaceae bacterium | reverse complement strand
ATTGATGATTACGATAACGGGAGTCAAAAAAGCTTTACTTATAAGCAGAGCGATATAGCGTTATCGCCGGACCTTATTGCAGGAGCGACCCTGAGCTTTTATCCTGTTGCGCAAGTTGAAATCGACTTACCGGCAAAATATTCAGGAATTGCATACCTCGATAATACAGAAAGCAGCCAGAGAAAGATCAATGATTATTATGTGCAGCAATTACGCGTGATCTATTCTCCAAAAATCAAGTCGATCCGGGAAATGAATATTGCATTTCAATTGAATAATCTCTTCAATAAAAAATATGAAGCCAACGGATATACATACGGATATATTTCTGGCGGCCAGCTGGTGAATGAAAACTTCCTGTTTCCGCAGGCCGGAACGAACTTTATGCTGTCTGTGAATATACGGATTTGACCCGTCCGGATCATTTCATGATCTGCTCTTTCCAGGCGAGCATGCCGCCTTCCAGGTTTTTGGTGTTGGTAAACCCCAGCATTTCCAGTATCTGGCATGCCTGTCCGCTCCGGTTGCCGCTGCGGCAATAGCAGATCAGCTCTTTTTGTTTCATGTCCTCCAGTTCATCAATCTGCATTTGGCGGATCCTTCCCAATGGAACCAGCAGGCCGCCAATATTAAATTCAGTATGCTCGGCAGATTCCCGCACGTCCACCAGATTTAACGGCTCTCCTTTTGCGAGACGTTCATTTACTTCCAATACTGAGATGGTATCCATATACTTTCTTTTGTATGTATAGATTATTTATTGCGGATTCTGAACAGCGCTGCTGTCCATGATGCGTTCCCTTTTTTGCGCGCTTAGCCACAGATCCACAATCTGACCCTGACGGATATGGTTCAGCCTTCTTTCATAATCATATCGGTCGGGGTTCTGCCTGTATACAAATGCATTGGCAGTATCCGTTACATCGTTATCCGGAACCATGGAGCCGACAAGAAGTCCGCTTTCGCTTAAAGCTTCCCTTGCATCGCGGTAGGTGAGGCCGAATAGATCAGGCACTGCGAATTCCAAGCCCACTCCGTTCCCCAGAACCAGTGTAATGGCGCTGCCCTGCTGAATTTTGGTTCCCGGTTTAATGCTTGTTCCATTGAATTGCTGGTCTAGTACTGAGTTTCGTGCGAAATCCGGTTTGAATACGGTATCACCGAGTTTCAGGCCGTATCTCCGCAATACCATCTCCGCATTGCGGAATGTCATGCTTAGCAGATTCGGCATATCAATTTCCGGCGCAACAGCCTGGTTGATGGTTAAATAGACCGTACGGTTAACCTTGACCAGATTATCAGGTTCGGGAATTTGTTTGATTACCTGAAGCGGGGGAAGGGTATCATTGTAAACCGAATCCTGTATCAATACATCAAATCCCTGCGATTCCAATGTTTTCTTAGCCAGCTCAACGGATTGACCCGTTACGGAAGGGATCTTCATGGTTTTTCCGTGACGGGTGATAATATCCAGCGAGCCCAAAAAAAGCAGAAGAAGCAAGATCAGGAGTACGAGCCCGGCGACCATGTTTACCCATAGAGGTTTGCTGGTGAGAAATCTAAACACGAATCAGGTTTTAAGTTGAAAGATAGACAATATAGTCAAGGCTTTTTGGCGCGGGATAAGGCGTCTTCAATCAACGCTGAATAGAATTGATTTAGTGTCCAGCCCATGGCGCGGACCTGTTGGGGTACAACGCTGGCATCCGTTTGACCAGGGACCGTGTTGATTTCCAAAAGAAACGGTTCTCCCTTTGCCTCATTATAAATCATGTCGATCCGGATGACACCGCTGCAGTTAAACACCCGGTAAATTTTTATTGCCGTGTCCCGCACTTTTTGCGCAATGGATTCGGCTACAACTGCAGGCGTTATTTCTTCAGTGAATCCGGGAGAATATTTGGCTTCAAAATCAAAAAAATCCTTGCTTGTCTTTACTTCGGTAAATGGCATTGCGATGATATTGCCGTCTGAACGGAATACACCGATCGTAAATTCCCGGCCCGGGATGAATTCCTCAACAAGCACCTGGTCATCTTCCCTGAAGGCCTTTTGGAGTGCGGAAGACATTTCTGCGGGATTGCTCACTTTGGACATCCCGATACTTGAGCCGCCGTTATTGGGTTTGACAAATACAGGTAACTTCAGTTTTTCAAGAACTCCGGCAGCATCGGGTTTATGCTGCTTGAAAAGATGCAGTGAACGGGATACCGGAATGCCGGCAAATGCTGCAACGGCTACCGTATAGCGCTTATTGAATGTCAATGCTGAAGTTGCCGCGTCACAGGTACTGTAGGGAAGATTCATGAGATCAAAATAACCCTGAAGCTTCCCATCTTCCCCCGGTGTACCGTGGATACCGATCAGCACCGCATCAAAAATAATTTTCCCGGATCCCAGCTCGAGGGAAAAATCGTTTTTATCCACAGGAATCTTTTCGCCATTTTTTGTGGGATGAAACCAGCCGGACGGGGTAATGTCAATCCGGTAAACATCATACCTTGTTTTGTCCAGATTCGCTTCGATGGTAATAGCACTTTTGTATGATACTTCGGCTTCGCCGGAGTATCCGCCGGTAACAAAAGCAATGACCCTCTTCATTATATGGATTTTAGTGGTTGCCTGGATCAGAGATGCAGTTTATCTTTCTTTGCCAGCAATTCCTCCACTGTTTCCCTGTACATTTCGTCAGGAATACATACGTCAACCGGGCAAACGGACGCGCATTGGGGTTCTTCGTGAAAACCCTGGCATTCGGTGCATTTATTGGGAACAATATAATACACATCCCCACTCACGGGCGCATTTCGCTGGCTGGCATCGATCACGGTGCCATCCATCAGCGTATAGGAGCCTTTTACGGAAGAACCGTCTGCTATTGCCCATTCCACGCCCCCTTCATAAATCGCATTGTTGGGACATTCGGGTTCGCAGGCCCCGCAATTGATACATTCTTCTGTTATCTTAATCGCCATAATTTGTTATTAGGAGTTGATTAGAACTAATTTCGCATGCCAAAGATAATCTGAAATATGGACTTGGCGAACCGGATCACCCTGCTGGAAGAATTGGGAAAGTACATGCGCTCTTCCAATCCCCAATGGGCCTCGGCAAAAGAAAATGCTTACCGGCATAATCCCTGGTTCATCCCTTCATTTATCGATCTCGCCGTGGACAATATCTTAAACGGCTATTTGCAGCGGGATTTGCTGGAAGATTGGATTCTGCCATATCATTTTCCGCCACAGGAAAAGACCCCCCAAAACATCGGTCTTGTCATGGCGGGAAATATTCCGCTGGTTGGCTTTCACGATTTCTTATCGGTCTTTGTCAGCGGCCACCGACAACTGGTAAAGCTTTCTTCGAAGGATCAGGAATTATTCCCTGAGCTCCTCCGCTTTCTGCATGAAGCATATCCCGAAACACGGGACCTTATACAAACTTCTGTTTTGTTAAAAGGCTGTGATGCATATATCGCTACGGGGAGTAACAATTCGGCCCGGTATTTTGATTATTATTTCGGCAAATACCCGAGCCTGATCCGACGGAACCGTACATCCATTGCTATTCTTGATGGCAATGAAAGCGAAACTGAATTGGAAAACCTCGCTGATGATGTGCATCTCTATTTCGGATTGGGCTGCAGAAACGTGACCAAGATCCTTGTTCCGGAGAATTATGATTTCCTTCCGTTATTGCACGCATTTGAAAAATATCGTTGGATGGCAGATCATAACCGCTACAAAAACAATTACGACTATCAGCTTTCTCTCGCAATTCTGAACAAGCGTTTTTACATGACCAATGCGTCGATCCTGCTTTTGGAAGACGAATCAGCTTTTTCTCCAATCAGCGTACTGCATTATGGTTATTATAAATCCCTCAGCAACGTTATTTCCCCCGGCAGCGACCAAAACATACAAGCTGTTATGGGCAGGGATTATTTCCATTTTGGGAAAAGCCAGCAACCCAGGCTGACCGATTACGCCGATGGCGCGGATACCATGCAGTTTCTCCGGAAGCTCTGAAACCCTCTTATTGACCGCTAAAATTTCTTTTGTAAATTTGCAAAAGAGGCATCTACGAAGGTCTTAGTAAATTATTTGTTAAACTGAACCTCAGGTAATAACGAATTGTTGATCCCGGTGTTATTTTGTTGTTGAAAAGGTTTTCAATTTGAATTCAGCTTACATTCAAAAAACAAAAAAAAATGAAATTTAAACAAGTCGCAGGCATTGTTCTGGTTAGTGCCGCCACTACCCTGGCCAGTTTGTGGGGGTATAACCATTTCCACGGAAACCAAACCTATTTTTATGCTCAGGATTCTTCAAAGCTTCCTGCCAATTATGCCAAGTTCTTTGATGGACAGAAGTATGCCTCCGGCCCAGCCGATTTCGTCGAAGCAGCCAGTGCAGCGATACCCGCAACGGTGCATATCAAAACAAAAACAGTTAGAACGGTTAGTAATAATCTCCCCAAGAGCAATCCGTTTTCTGATCTTTTCGGGATAGATCCGAACGACTTCTTCGGTGACCGCTCCCGTTCACTTCCTGAAATGGGTTCCGGATCCGGCGTGATCATCAGCGAAGACGGGTACATTGTTACGAATAACCATGTGGTTGACGGTGCTGATGAAGTAACCGTTACCCTGAGTAATAAAAAGTCATTTAAAGCAAAAGTTGTGGCAACAGATCCAAGTACAGATCTCGCTGTGGTAAAAGTGGATGCAAAGGGATTGCCATTTCTCCTTTATGGAAATTCAGACGATCTGAAGGTCGGCCAGTGGGTGCTTGCCGTAGGCTATCCGCTTTCACTTGAAACTACGGTTACTGCCGGTATTGTAAGTGCCAAGGGCAGGTCCATAGATATTAACAGCCGCCAGAGTCAGGCACCCGTTGAATCTTTTATCCAGACAGATGCAGCAGTAAATCCTGGAAACAGCGGCGGACCCCTCATAAATCCTCAGGGCCAACTCGTCGGTATCAATTCAGCCATTGCTTCTCCAACTGGTTCCTATGCGGGTTATTCTTTCACTATTCCGGTGAATATTGTTAAGAAAGTAGTAACCGACCTCATCAAATATGGTACAACGCAAAGGGCTTATCTCGGTATTGAATATGCCCGGGACAATCTCAGCGACGATGTGAAGAAACAGGAAGGCATTAATGATGGTGAAGGCGTGTTTGTAATGAACGCACGGGATAAAGGAGCAGCTGCGAAATCCGGTATCCAGAAAGGTGACCTGATCACTAAAATAAACGGAATACAGATAAATTCCGGTGCCGAACTCGTTGGTCAGATTGCTATCTATCGCCCCGGCGACAAAATCAAGATTACCTATAAAAGGAATGGCACAGAATATGAAGTTCCGGTTACACTCATGAATAGCAGCGGAACAATGGATGTGGTAAAGAACAGCATTTTCGACAGGCTGGGCGCAGAACTTCAACCACTCGCAAAGAAAGACGCTGAATCTATGAATGTGAAAGGTGGCATTGTTGTCAGTTCCATCAGCGATAAGGGCTTGTTCAGTAAAACCCGAATGGAAGAAGGATTCGTTATATTAAAAGTAAACGGGAAAGAAGTTACCACAGTAGATGATTTCCGGAAGATCCTTGAATCTGCGGGCAATGGTTCGGTAAAACTGGAAGGCATCTATCCCGGATATGACGGTGCATTTACATACCCGCTTAAATTAAATGATGATTAATTATAGTTGATGGTTGATGGATCCCAGGTGTAAATTTGCACACAAA
>PLEB01000260.1 GCA_003136915.1 Chitinophagaceae bacterium | reverse complement strand
TCTTATTTTTGCAGCAAGCGAACTGTTTTCATTATCAGTTACCCGCCGGTTTGCACCAGAATCAGAAACTTTTCCAATGGGTGTCCCGCCAGCTGCTACTGGTTGCGAAACCTTTTTGGTAAAGGACCCAGGTCCGGATTTCTTTTTCTTAATTATGCCGGATGGAATAATCGGTTCCGTAAGGCTGCCAGGTTCCTTCCTATTAAGTTGTCCGTTTTTACCATCTCGCGCCACTGATCCGGACTTCACCGGATTTATCGGGAGCAGTATTGGTGATTTCCGGGCCGGAGGTTGGGTCTGGGTAGAAATTTCATTTGCTGAGTAAAAAATTCTACGATTTGAGATAATAAATCCTGTGACCAAACCCGCAATGAACATGAGGGCAATGCTGATGATGAGCAGACTCCTGCCGGAAGAAGGTTTAGGCCTCTCTGTGATCTTATAACCTTCGGGTTGTCTGATGGGTTCTTCCCAATTCAATTCAAGAGTGTCTCTTCTCTGCGGGGCAGATCCAATCCCGGAAGGTCTTTTTTCGGATGCAGGAAGGTTAATGTAAACGGATTCCTGGTTAGGCAAAATGATACGGGTGGGATTTACCAGGGATTCTTTTTTGGAAGTCTCCGTACCGGGCTTCTTAAAAAAACGATCGTATGGCTGTTCCGGAACGACCGGTGCAAAGGAAGAAAATTCAGTTATTTCGCCTGGGTACCGCCAAGCTGCGCTTTTTCCTTCAATCCATACCAGATCGTAGGATTTGAGGGACAAGCGTTTGATCTCTTCTAAAGTAAAAGGTCCCGTTTGTTTATTGTTGCGCAACAATAAATAAGTACTCATATTCCAGCTTGAAAGAGGTTAAGGGCACCGATCAAAGCCCACTCAAAAGTATTAACTTTTTTTGTGAAGGCAACGTTATAACCCCTATGAAACTCGGTTTCCTAGTAGTAAAAAGGGTGAAAGCGGATGCCTTTTTCCTTGCTCCATTCCAGGGCGGGTGCAGGTATTTTGGAAACCCGGGTCAGGTAGGCTGCCGTATTAAAAAGCGCCGAAGAGGAAGGTATCCTGAAAAGATCTGCTTCAGGCGAAAAATAAAACTGCCTATACCTTGGAAAGTAAGGTATTTTAACCCCGTTTACGGAATCCGGGTTCGTTCTCGCGCCGATCATACCCTCTGCACCGTACCCCAGGTTCATATTAAGCCAGTAAGGAAAATCTGTTTTGGCTGGAAGAAAGGAAGCCAGATTGAAAGAAAGCCAGTAGGTCTGACCATTATAATCCTTAATCATTCTCGAAATCAGGTTTCTTCCCAGCTCGGACGGATAATACTGGGCATAAATTGTAGTATGGAAAGAGAACTTCAGCGATATACGTTGCTGATTCCAGGCTTTTTGCTGGGAAGCAAACAAGGCTGTACCAATTAAATTGGCGATCATGTCGCCTTTTGAAAAGCCCCACTTTGAAGAAAATCCGTCTAATACCTCGATAATGGACATATAGCTGATGGCAGTAATCGATCCGATTGCAATGGAAGCATCATTTTTCACCCCGCACCAGCGCATCAGGTCAAATTGTATCGAGCCAATATTATAAGCTGTTGTAGCGTGTCCTGCTTTATCCATCTGCAGCCACTCACCATTATCATTAAAAAAATGAAACCGGCTCCTCGGATGTTTGCGGTACCATAAAAAATACAGACCTGCAGAGATGGCAACGCCACTGGCCAATTCCGTCAAGATTACGGTTCGCATCCTGCCTGAATTATATTCAGATGCCGGAGGTAAAAAGGCAGTTTGTGCCCACCCGTTCAGAAATTCACAAATAAAAACCATCAAAAAAGTGATACGCAAAAGCGCGCTCCTCAAGATGCATTTGTTAGCGAAATATATCTTCAATCAGCAATGAATTTTAGCGGGTACCAAGGGAAAGGAGATTTTGTTTCGTACAAAAATCAATACCTTAGGTTCAAATTTAAAACAAGTTTTATGGATGCAGCCATTCTGGCCAAAGTGAATAGCTGGTTAGTTGGAAATTATGATGAAAATACAAAAGCAGACATCGTCCGGATGCAGAAAGAAAACCCGGAAGAGCTTACAGAAAGTTTTTACCAGAACCTGGAATTCGGAACGGGGGGTTTGCGCGGAATCATGGGGGTAGGTACGAACCGGATCAATAAGTACACAATAGGCATGGCGACTCAGGGATACTCAAATTACCTGAAACGGTCCTTTCCAATACACATGGTGAAAGTGGCGATAGCACATGACAGTCGCAATAACAGCCGTTTTTTTGCCGAAACAGCCGCCAAGATATTTGCAGCTAATGGAATAAAGGTTTTTCTTTTTCAATCCCTCCGGCCAACGCCTGAGCTCAGTTTTACGATACGCTTCCTGGGCTGTCAGGGTGGTGTGGTTTGTACGGCTTCACACAATCCAAAGGAATATAATGGTTACAAAGCTTATTGGAATGACGGGGGGCAGCTGGTGCCTCCGCATGATCATAATGTAATTACCGAAGTGGAAAAAATTGCTTCGGTGGACGAGGTCAAGTGGACGGGTGGGGAATCACATATCACGATGATTGGAAAAGAAATCGACGAAGCTTATATCAGTATGGTCAAGAATCTTTCTGTATATCCGGAAATCATAGAACGGCAGCACAACCTGTGCATCGTGTATACGCCGATCCATGGAACCGGGATCAAGCTGGTTCCCGATGTATTGCAACGCTTTGGATTCAGCAACGTGCACGTCGTTGACGAGCAGGCCGAACCCGACGGTAATTTCCCGACCGTCGTATATCCTAACCCCGAAGAAAAAGAGACGATGGGCCTCGGTTTGAAAAAAGCCCGGGAAATAGATGCTGATATATTATTAGGAACCGATCCGGACGCGGATCGAGTCGGGATCGGCGTAAAGAATGATAAGGGAGAATGGGTTCTTATGAATGGCAATCAAACTGCGGTGCTTGCATTTAATTATCTGATCGAAGCCCGGAAGGAGAAGGGGATTGCACAGCCAAATGACATGGTAGTCAAAACGATTGTAACCACGGACATGATCGACGAAATCGCAAAGCAAAGCAATATCCGTTGTTACAACGTGCTTACGGGATTTAAGTGGATTGCTGAATTGATTAAAGAAAAGGAAAAAACAGAAAATTATGTGATTGGCGGAGAGGAAAGCTATGGATTGATGATCGGTTCAAAACTCCGCGACAAGGATGCCGTAAGCGCGGTGGCTATCTTATGTGAAATGGCCGCTTACGAAAAAAATAAAGGCAAGACATTATACGAGAAATTAATTGACCTCTACCTGCAATTCGGATTTTATAAAGAATCCCTGATCTCCATAACTAAAAAAGGAATGGATGGGCAGAAACAAATCGCCGATATGATGAGTGCTTACCGAAATAACCCCCCGTCAACCATTAACGGGTCCGCCGTAATTCAGCTGTTCGATTACGAGACCAGTCAGGAAACCAATATGAAAACGGGCGAAACCAGGAAAATAGAATTGCCTGCGAGCAATGTGCTCCAGTTCATTCTGGAAGACGGCAGCAAAATTTCCGCGCGTCCATCGGGAACGGAACCTAAGATCAAATTTTATTTCAGTGTAAACGATACATTGAAAAACATATCTTCCTTTCATGCCATGGATGATTTGTTGCAAAAAAGAATTGATGGTATCATCAGCGATATGAAGCTCAAATAACCCTCCCCGGTAATCGCATGATTTTATTCTATCAGAACATAATTCAAAATGAAAATTCGATTCCTTTGCCTTCTGTGGTTATCCTTCTGCGTTGCGGGGTATTCCCAGATCAGGCTTGCGAGAGTATTTGGTGATCACATGGTGATCCAGCGCAGTCAGCCCGTCCCCGTATGGGGATGGTCCGCACCAAACGAAAAGGTAGCCGTGACGGTCAACAAACAAGTTAAGGAAACAAGAACGGACAAGAACGGTAAATGGCTTGTCACACTTGATCCACAGCCGGCCGGAGGACCATATGAATTAAAAGTCTTGGGTAAAGACAGCCTGGTTTTGCATGATGTGCTTGTGGGCGAGGTTTGGATCTGCTCCGGACAATCCAATATGGAATTCAGACTAAGCGAGGCCATGCATGCCGACGCAGAAATTCAAACGGCAGATTATCCTGAAATCCGGCAAATCAAGGTTCCCCATTTCACCAGCGTGACTCCAAAGGAAGATATCTCCTCCTGCGAATGGAAGGTTTGCACTCCGGCGACTGCAGGTGAATTTACTGCTGTCGGATATTTTTTTGCGCGGGAGATCCAAAAGCGATTACATGTTCCCGTAGGATTGATAAATTCATCCTGGGGAGGAACCATGGTTGAAACCTGGACAAGCCGGGGAGCTTTTGAGAGAAGCCCTGAATTCAAAACCATGATCGCGAAACTTCCGCCTACGGATCTGGAGCTCCTTGCCAGGCAACGCAAACAAGCTCTGGATGACCGGGTCAGAACGCTTGAGAAATTAATCCGCGACAGCCTGCCGGAAAGCGATTGGAAAAACCCTGACTATAGCAGTGAAGTATGGCCGAAAATGCATTTACCCGGACTCTGGGAGTCCCAGAACCTGGGCCTGGAATTACTGGATGGGGTGGTATGGTTCAGGAAAGAAATTTCCCTGGATTCTACCGAAGCCTCAAAACCAGTAATCCTTGACCTGAGCAAAATAGATGATAATGATAACAGCTATGTAAATGGGATACTGGTTGGGGCTACGAAATCCTATAATGCTGACAGGCACTATCTGATTGCTCCCGGTATTTTTAAGACTGGCAATAACGTGATTGCAGTGCGCGTGGAAGATACCGGTGGGGTTGGGGGTATTTACGGAGATTCCACAGCAATGAGCCTGACCACGGGTGATCAGCATATCCCGCTTTCGGGCTTCTGGAGTTTTAGGGTAGCCAAAATAGAAAGCGATCCCCAGGGTATCAATCCGAATGATTATCCGACGCTTCTTTACAATGGCATGATCAATCCCCTGATACCTTTCGGAATTAAGGGCGTATTGTGGTATCAGGGAGAAGCAAACGCGGACCGTGCATATCAGTACCGTATAGCTTTCCCATTAATGATCAACGATTGGAGGCAACGGTGGGGAGAAGGAAATTTTGCCTTCTATTTTGTACAACTCGCCAGCTTTAACTCGGCAAATGGTGATAGCGAACATGGCAGCTCCTGGGCTGAACTGCGCGAGGCACAAACACGAACGCTCAGCCTCCCCAATACGGGCATGGCCGTGACCGTTGATATTGGTGAATCAAACGACATTCATCCGAAAGACAAGCAGGATGTTGGGAAAAGACTCGCTGCTATTGCCCTGAATAATATATATGGTCAGACCATGCAATATAGTGGACCGGTTTACGAATCCCTTGCGGTAACAGGAAATAAAGTTATACTAACGTTCACGCATACCGGAAGCGGGCTGATGACAAAAGATAAATATGGCTATATCCGGGGTTTCGAAGTTGCGGGGAGCGACCAGCATTTTCATTACGCGAAAGCCTCCATCATAGGAAACAAGGTGGCTGTAAGCTCAGATGCCGTGAGTGAACCCCTTGAGGTCCGCTATGGCTGGGCAGACGATGTCGGCGATGCCAATCTCTATAACCAGGAGGGATTCCCTGCAGTTCCCTTCCGGACCGACCAATGGAAAGGGCTGACAGATGAAAAGAGGTTTGAGATTGGGAAATAATGAAGAGGTTGACCAACCATCAACCCACCTACGCTTCGCTTCGG
>PLEB01000293.1 GCA_003136915.1 Chitinophagaceae bacterium | reverse complement strand
CAGGTATCACAGGAAGACAGGATCTTATTTCAAACCGTAGCCAGGATCATCATTTCCGACACGCAGGGCACGCTGGAAGAACAAATTGCCCGCCGGGCGAAAGTGCGACCGGTTATCCCTTATTTCACACCATCCAGGTTCTACGCTACGCTGGATTCGACTTTGGAAATTCCGGCGGGGCTTGCTTTCTTTAACGGCACGGGGGGCTTCACACCAAACGGAAAGGAATATATAATTGTAACTGACCAGGAAAAAGTTACTCCGGCGCCCTGGTGCAATGTGATCGCAAATCCTTTGTTCGGAACGGTGATCTCTGAAAGTGGTCAGTCTTATTCCTGGATGGAAAATGCCCATGAATACCGGATTACTCCATGGAACAACGATGCCGTTAGTGATCTCTGCGGAGAAGCATTTTATCTCAGAGATGAAGAAAGTGGGAAATTCTGGTCACCTTCTCCTTTACCTCATCCCGGCAAATCTCATTATATCACCCATCATGGTTTCGGATACAGCGAATTTCATTTTGCCGAAGATGGTATTTATTCTGACATGACCGTTTTTGTGGATACGGAAGAGCCTGTAAAATTTATCGCATTCAAAATAAGAAACGCTTCGGCACGGATTAGAAAATTATCCCTCACAGGATATGTTGAATGGTTGCTGGGAGAATTGCGGTTTAAAACGCAGATGCATATCACAACAGAAATGAATACAGATACGGGTATCCTGTTGGCGGGGAATGCCTATAGCGCAGAATTTGGAAGCCATATCAGCTTTTTTGATGTGGATGATCCCGGAAGGTCGTTCACCTGCGACCGTACCGAATTTTTAGGAAGGAACGGCACCTATAAAAACCCCGAAGCATTAAGTAAGGCAAAGCTCTCCGGCAGGGTGGGCGCCGGTCTTGATGCATGTGCCGCATTGCAGTGTGTGCTGGATCTTGCAGATGGTGAAGAAAGGGAAATTGTTTTCAGGTTGGGCGCAGGCACGGACACGTATTCTGCAATCCAGACTGCTAAAAAATTCCGGGGATCACAGACTGCCCAAAAAACACTCGAAAAGGTAAAAGCATTCTGGAGTAAAACCCTGTCTGTTGTGGAAGTGAATTCTCCGGATGCAGCGATCAACTTTTTATGCAATGGATGGTTGAATTACCAAACCCTGGCATCCAGGATCTGGGGAAGGAGCGGTTTTTATCAATCAGGTGGAGCTTTTGGTTTCCGCGATCAGCTGCAGGATGCATTGTCACTTTTACACAACCGTCCCGATCTCGTTAAACAACAAATTATACTAAGCGCATCCCGCCAGTTCAAGGAAGGCGATGTGCAGCATTGGTGGCATCCGCCGATGGGCCGTGGTGTGCGTACCGCCTGCTCAGACGATTATTTGTGGCTGCCCTATGTATTGGCTCGCTATATTTCGCACACCGGAGATGAAAATATATTGAATGAGCAAGCAAAATTTGTAGAGGGTCGGCCATTGAATCCGGGCGAGGAATCCTATTATGAATTGCCAGCGGTATCAGAGCAATCGGTTACCGTTTATGAGCATTGTGTCCGCTCAGTGAAACACGGAATGCGCTATGGAGAGCATGGCATTCCCCTGATGGGTTCGGGCGACTGGAACGATGGGATGGATAAAGTAGGTGATCAGGGAAAGGGTGAAAGCGTTTGGCTGGCTTTTTTCCTGTATGATGTGCTGATGCGTTTTGAGGAGGTTGCCAGGCTAAAAAAGGATATTGATTTTGCTGATCAGTGCGGAAAGGAAGCAAGGCAACTCAGGAAAAATATTGAAGCACATACCTGGGACGGCGAATGGTACCGCCGCGCTTATTTTGACGATGGAATGCCGCTGGGTTCCATAGAAAATGAGGAATGTAAAATAGATTCCATTCCGCAAAGCTGGTCGGTCATTTCCAGGGCAGGAGAAGCGGAAAGGAGCAGGGTTGCCATGGATTCCGCATATTCAAGGTTGGTGAGCAGGGAAAATAAAATCATTCAGTTGTTTGATCCGCCTTTCGATCATTCGGCTATGAATCCCGGGTATATAAAAGGATATCTGCCCGGAGTACGCGAGAACGGCGGACAGTACACGCATGCAGCAACCTGGCTTATCATGGCCACTGCTGCCCTGCGCAATAAAGAACGGACTTATGAACTGATCAATATGATCAACCCCCTGAACCATGGGGCAACAGCCGATGGAATCAGAATATATAAAATTGAACCTTACGTAATCGCTGCGGATGTTTACGCGGTGGAAAATCATTTGGGAAGAGGAGGCTGGACCTGGTATACCGGTTCAGCAGGATGGATGTACCAATTGCTAATAGAATCTTTCTTTGGTATCAAACGTAACGCTAACAAGCTCTGGTTCGAGCCTTGTTTACCGGAGAACTGGCCTGCTTTCACAATAGAATACCGGTATGGAGATTCTGTTTATGAGTTGAATTTTGACCAGCGCGAAAGCTGGAAAGAAACCAGCATTATTTTAGATGAAACCGAGCAGGAAGGCAATACAGTATTTCTGGTTAACGACCGGGAAAACCATCGGGTAACAATCCGGCTACCGCTGACAAGCGGTAAAGCGGTGAAACAACTGGCTGAAGTAGTGAAGGTATAGGTTCAGGAAGCTTTTTTCTTTTTTACATTCAGGCTCTCTTTCAGTTGGGACATCAGGTCCTTTGATTTGCTGTGCACCACACGAAGATGAGTAGGTTCCGGCTTCTTGCCTTTTGCTTTCGCGTGGATGAGTTTGAGCAATGCGTCTGAGTAGGAGTCCTTATATTTTGAAATATCAAATTTTGCAGTGAGCTGATTAATCAATGCCGAGGCCATTTGCATTTCGGCCGGCTTGATTGTGGTTTTGCCCGGAACATTGATTTCATTCACATTCCGGATTTCCTGGGCAAAGCGAATCCTGTTGAGGATAAGAGCATTCTCCATTGGTTTTATTACACAAAGCGCTTCTTTGTTCCGCATAACATAATTGCCTACGCCCACTTTACCGCTTTTCCGTAAAGCCTCTCTGAGCAGGGCATAAGCCTTCTCTCCTGATTTCTGCGGCTCCAGGAAATAGGGAGTCTCATAAAAAATAGAATCAATTTCAGGCTCCTCAACAAATTCCATGATTTCGATGATCTTTGATTTTTCCGGGCTGGCTTTTGCAAAATCCTCATCCGTTACGATCACGTACTTTCCATCATAGTCATATGCTTTTACAATATTTGCCCATTCAACTTCCCGGCCGGTTTCTTCATTCACGCGTTTAAAACGAATCTTAGCATGGTCTTTTTTATCCAGCATGTCGAGATCGAGACTGCTATCCTGGGTTGCGCTGAAGATGCGTACCGGTATATTCACCAGACCGAATCCAATGGCGCCTGTCCAAATGGCTCTCATATAAGTTGATTTATTAAATAAAGGAACACTAAAACAATGCCATATCCACGTTAATTCAGGTACTGATTCAGATCCGTGAGGCTGATGGGTTTTTCCCAGATCTTAATAGAAGTGAATTGCTCTGCGATGTTGGGGTCATATTGATAAGCGCTGATCAGGTTAATGCGGGTATTTGGAAAATGCTGGCTGATGTATGCAGTTTGTTCCCAACCGAGACCGTCGGGAAGATTATTGTCAAGGAATAATATATCCGGCTTGAAACTCTGAAGAGAATCCATCCCATCTTTCAGTGTATGGGATATATGTACTTCATAATTCTTTTTGAGAAAATAATTCTTTATTAAAAGACAGAAGTCCGCTTCGTCATCAATTATAAGTACTCGTTTGACTGGCATTGGCAAGAATATTCAAAATGAGTTTTAAGGGAAGTTTCCGCGAGTTATAAAAAGGCTGATTATCACATTTTCAAATATAGCGACTGTTTGCAAAAATGTTTTCAAACTTCCTGTCTTTTTTTTGTAGAAAATCATCTACAATGAACTAATAAATAATTCGCTTTTGCTATTTTATGAATGAGAAAGGTTAAAACTGCGACATGGCATGGTATTCACATTATCATAAAACTATTAGTTAACCCTCAAAGTTTATTTATGCGGTCTTTATTGTACATCATCGCTGTCGTTCTGATCATAGGTTGGATATTGGGATTCTTTGTGTATAGTGCGGGCGGAATGATCCATATCCTCCTGGTCATTGCGATCATTGCCCTTATCCTCGGCGTAATCCGAAGGGCCTGAACCTGTCGGGACATAATGGAAGGCGTGGCCGTTCAATGCTCATTCATTTAAGGAATGGGCATTTTTCATTTACTGGCATGTTTTTTCGGCTTAAGTAATAAACACATATATGAACATTGCGGAAACCATTCAAAAGAACCTTGGATATGGGAGCATTCAAAGGGTGAACCCGAATTCCCAGGAAGTTCCGGAAAAAGAAACTCTTCACGGCAACGCGGCGCTTGCGCAGGCTGCCATTCCTTCGATATTGCTCGGTTTGTTTAACAGACTGGAAAAAGAACCTGATGCTTCCTGGCTGGCCGGCGACCAACCAACAGGAAGTTTGCTCGAAAAGATTTTTGGTAAAGCTTACAAAGATGTGGTTGACCATGTAAGTAATTATTCACGGGTGCCGGATAAAAACGCCGAACAGGAAATGGAACATATTGCCTCTGAGAGTGTCCGAGTAGTCAGGGATAATATTTCGGACCTGGGAAATGAGGATAAGATTACGGCATTCGTGGCCAAACATAAACAGGATGTGCTTCATTACCTGCCCGCATCGCTACAGATGGGTGTTTTACTCGGAAATAATAACCTGGATGACAGGACCAATAAGATGGAAGGTCCGGTATCCAGCTTTATGAATCGTATGGAGAAGCAATTTAATTCTTCTGAAAATAATTAACGGTGTGCTGCTCTGAATGAGGCTTAAGTTCGGGATGGTTTGAATTTTTTCTACGGAAAAATCTTTCGATGAGTTCCGAGCCTTTTTCTTTTATCTTTTCGGCATTTTTTGCAACGATTCCGCCCAGACCAAATTCAAGAGCGACGCCAATCACCCTGCGAATTATACTGCCGCCGGATTTGCCCATCATCAGTTTTCTGCCGAGTATCCCGGAACCCAAACCGATAGCCGCTTTAAGCAGATCTTGTTTGTTCCCCCCGGAAAAAGCAGATTGTATTAAATGCCTGATCAGATTGATTGGTTTCAGGCCTTCCATAACGTCCGAAAAATGTTCCTTTAATTCCTGCTTTTGAAATTTTGCCTTTTCTTCCAGCATTTGAATAGCCTCGTCCAGTTCTGTTATGTTCCTTATATTTCTCATGGGTTGGGGCTATTTCAGCATTTTTTGTATAAGCAGGTTTGCCACCGGCGTTTTGATCCACTTATCACGCAAAAGATAAATAATCAGGAACACGATGCCGTAGAAGCCACCCATTATAAAAAATCCGGTAGGGGCCGATCCAATCAGTGATCCCAGATAGAGTGCCAACGCGATGCTGATAAACAAAATACAGGGCAATGCCAGTAAGATCAGCAGGATCATGACCACAATGGAGGAAAGTGCGTCGGACGATTTTTCAACCGTCTTCAGTTTAGTGATTTCAATTTTTGTTTCTAAATAATCCTGGGATTTCTCAATAAAGGTTTTAATGGAACTGGCTGATTCGGACATAACAGTAATTAATGTATTGGGTAAAGTTAATCACTTTAAAATGCCCTGGAACTTATCTTCAAGCCTGTCCACAAATTCATTGAATTTTCCCTTCAGATCTTCAGCCAGATTGTTTCCCCTTTTCAGCATTTTTTTGCTTATGGA
>PLEB01000209.1 GCA_003136915.1 Chitinophagaceae bacterium | reverse complement strand
CCAGCAGTACGCCTGCGTGAAAGTCCGCCTTCATACTATAGGAAACACCGGGAGCGTCAGAGGTCGAAACAGCAGCCATGTTAAGTCCCGCTTTTACTCCAAAGCGGATCTGGGCCTGTAAACTAGCTGTGAAAACAATACATAATGCAAAGAATAGAACCTTTTTCATAGAGATAGTTTTGAATGAATAAATGTTGATGAACTAAAAAGTTGAATCTATGCGCCTAGCGCTTGTGCATGATAGTTATTTGAATATTAGTGTCATATATTGGGTTACGCTCTTAAAAAAGGAACCTTTCCAGGGACGGGAAAACGGCGCCCTGTGACACTCATCGCATGCTTGATCGTCTTATAGCAAACGTAATCTTTCAGCATTTATTTTAGGAATTCTTATCCCGGAGGGATCATTCGGTTATGTTCACGGCCAATATTATCATTGGCATTCTACCAATAACAAATCAAAATGAAATCGCAAAATTCATTGAATGGAAGAGGGGGAAAAAGAATTTTCAAACCTGATAACTTTCTTAGACAAGGATTCAGGCAATGAAAATAATTGAGGATGAAATAATGCAGCCAATAATTCAATCCCTTCAACAAGCCTGGTACTCGGACAAGTGAAAAGATCGCTGTCAACAATGTAAACGGCCTTATTCTTCACAGCAGCCAGTCCATCCCAATTCGTTAGCTGTGTTAACTTATCCATTTCTTTTAAGGTTCTTTCCGGTTTGAAGCCGCAGGAAGCAACGACCAAAACCTGGGGATCGTATTGAATGATTTTCTCCCAGGGAATAGTGATTGAATATCCAGATGGATTTGAAAGCATATCAACCCCACCGGCCTGTGCTATCATGTCAGGTATCCAGTGACCACAATTGTATATCGGGTCAAGCCATTCCATTAACATTATCCTTTTCAAACCTGCCTTATTCTTTCTTAAGGTATCAATTATTTTATCGGTGCGTTTTTCCAGCTTCGCCAAAAGGCCATAAGCATTTTCTTCTTTTTCCAATATCCTTGCTATGGTAACAGCATTGTCAAAAACATCTTTCAGGTTCCGGGGAATAAGAGGAACAATCAGCGGCTGCTTTTTCAATTTATGAATGGCGCGCTGGACATAAGCCGTATCAATCTGGCAGACATCGCAAACATCCTGGGTAAAAATAATATCCGGGGAAAGGCTTGACAGTAATTCTTCGTCAATATAATACAATCCCTTACCCTGCGCTTTGGTTTGTGAAACGATGGTGTCAATTTCCCTGCTGCTGAAATTATTATTTTCAAGAATTGAGCGGACGACTTTTGGTCTTTCCGAAGGGCATTCAAATGTCACACCGCAAAGGAACTCCTGCAAACCCATATCATAGATCATGGTCGTTGCAGCAGGAAGAAAGGAACAAACTTTCATTATTTAAAGGTACTGGTTAAAGGCTTAAGGAATGGCTCCATGGGCAGGCTTCACAATTCTAATGATGGCATCAAGGTTTGGTTTAATCGTGTCAAGGCTGGACTCCATTTGATCCAGGGCGTAATCAGATATTTGCCACCCCAATGGCAAAACTGGTTTGAAATTGTCGACACATACGCCCACAGGCCTCAGTTGATAATAATGGTAATGATAATAAGCATCGATATTTTTTGCATTTACGGTATCTGCCTTCCGGGTATTTCCCACCCAATTGTTCATTAAGGCGGTCAGCGGAGCAGTCAACTCATAAAGGTTCGCCGCGGTCTGCAGCGAATCGGTTCCAAGAATCGTGTTTGGAATGGAAAGCATGATCACCTTAACCTTTTTATAAATGGAATCAGACTTGCTCAGTTTCTTTATTGTTTTGTCAAACACCTTCATGATCTCACGGGAGGTTTCGGCTCCGGAATTTTCTTTCAGCCCTCCATCCATGAAATGATGGAAGTCATCAATTTTCCCTGTAGGGCTGATGTAAGGAAAGCGGGCGCTTAAAAATGCTCCCGTACTAAGCTTCAACGCATCCGTATCCTGCTGGAGAAGATCTTCCACAAATATGGTTCCCGGGAATTGGAGGTGGCTCAAGTGAACCGGGGCAACAATTGCTTTTAATCCCGAATCAATGTCATAGGAATTTGAAAAAAGAAGGGGGACCTCGTATTTGCCGGGTGAGGCTGAAGAATCCCAGTAGCTTACATATGCTGAGTCGTATTTAATGCCAATTTCTCTGAGTCTTTTTTCCCAAACCTTTTCCTGCAATACCGAACGGTCAGGGGAAATATGTTGATCAAAGGAAGAGTTCCAGGCGTCCCTGCCCAGGAGCCCAATAATCATGGGCGTGAGAAAATCATTTTCATAGAAGCTTTTCCAGGTGTCCGTGGAAGGGATTTCCGGTAAATAATATCTCGAAGCACAAAGCAAAGACAAACCAATGGTTCCTCCCGACGCCCCTGAATACGCCAGTACATAATGCTGAAAGGGTTTTGATCCCGAATCAACAAACCGCTGATCGAGTTTACTGATCAGCATAGTCGTCCAGGCTGCAGCCCGGATACCGCCTCCATAAGCATTTACAATAAATACCGGGAAGGAGTCATTCGTACGCAGATTAAAAGAATCAATTTCTGCTCTTCGTTTCAGCAACCAGGAGGCAATATACTGATGCAGGGAATCCGTAGATGGATAATTGTTTTTTGTGTGCAGCATCCTGACCTGGTGGTATGGGTTTTTAAATACGCTGGAGATCACCAGGCCTACAATGATAAGAAGGGTTAGGAAGCGGATATTCCACCTGCGACCCGCCAGTAAAAGATAGGTAAACAGGATACTGTAAAAGCAAATCGCGCAGATGACCATGGGAAGTGTGAGCAGCCTGCGCTTCTCATTGAAGAAAAACAGTTCCGGCCTGATATTCGCCAAAAGGAAAACAAACAGAAAGAACATGCCGGGAAGGATCACAAATGGAGTCATGTTGCTGATACGCGGTTGCAGATTACCCCAGTTGCATGTTCTGATCGTTGCGAAAACAAGAAACACAAAAGATAATAAAAACAATTCCAGTGCAAGCATGCCCAGAAAACCCGGTTGTACATTTTCCTGAAAAAAACCCAGTGAAATGATGAAAACAAAAATGACTCCGGCCAGCAAAAAAAACCTTTCCTTGTTTACGGTTCCGTTGGGTGCAAATTTATCGCTTATCCAATTTTCAACCAGCGCAATCTGGTAAAATCCAAGGGTGATGACCAGCAGGATCAAAGGATGGATATCATCAAGCAGGTAAGGAATACCGAATATGCGCATCGCATTCAGCATGCATACTGCCGGGATCAGGAAAGTAAGCGTCCCCATCAGCCTCGCTCCATCCAGCGAATTTTTAAGACGGGGGATGGAACTGACACTCCATCTGCCCCTGATAAAATTAAGAACCGAAACGTTGTGGCTGGTCTCAGAAATATACAGTTTTGGTAAATACCAATTCAGTACTGCAAGAACACTGATAGCAATCAGGAACGCTATGGGACCTGTCTTATGACTGTTGATAATGAGCAAAAGGTCCCTGCCCTGGTCAACCGTCCACAGGGCAAGAAAAAGTACCGCGAGTCCCAGTACTACCATCCGGAAATTGAAAATCAGCCTTGCTGCCCCTGTCAGATAAAATGATATTTTCTGTAGTGCCTTACGAAACCAGCTTTGCCGAAACATCCGCACAACAAGGAAAGCACAAATAATAAGTAGTAATCCCCATTTGACCGTGGAAGGCAGCCAGATCTGCCAGGCTGCTACCTGATGATCATGCAAAGCCTCCGAAATAAAAAAGTTCCCGGCAGCGTCAAAGAGTCCGCCAATAAGGATCAATCCGATTCCGGCATGGAATCCCAAGGGGCGCCAGTTTTCCGGATACAATCTGATAAACAGAACGCAGAGAAGGGAGATATAGAAAAAGATAAAATAATAATCATTATTAATTTGTCTGCCGGCAACCTGGNNTGGCTGAAACTGAGTCCAAGGCTAACGATTCCATAGGGTGACCATTTGCTTTTGAGCATTTCTTCATGTTCACCCATTTTATTAATGACAATCAGGTTGGCGGCAAGCAAAAAGTATAGCAGGTAAAGAAAATTCTGCCTGATAAATGCAATGGGAGACATATTTTATCTATAACTGGTAATTATATATAATTTTAGAGAAGGTAGTTAAAAATTA
>PLEB01000246.1:1681-15712 GCA_003136915.1 Chitinophagaceae bacterium | reverse complement strand
GCCGGACGAATATAGAAGAAAATGATTTGTTAAAAAAATTATTCGTCCATTCTGCGGCCACGCCTGTGATTTTTAGGGCAGATACAGGATAAACCATTATATCTGTTATTTTCGCGGTATGTGGGCCGTTTGCAAAAAAGAATTCAGACAGTTTTTCAGCAGTTTAACAGGCTACATTGCCATCATTGTTTTCCTACTCGTCACCGGCCTCCTGCTTTTTGTTTTCCCTGATACCAGCATCCTGGATTTCGGATATGCCAGCCTGGATAAATTTTTTGAACTCGCTCCCTGGGTACTTCTTTTATTGATCCCTGCCATCAGTATGCGCAGTTTCTCTGAGGAATTCAGGAGCGGAACTTTTGAGATCCTGCAATCCAAACCGTTAACCCCCTGGCAGGTGGTCAATGGCAAATACTTCGCAGCGCTTATTGTTATTGCAATCGCCCTGATACCCACCTGGATTTATTTCTTTTCTGTTCAGCACCTGGCCGCACAATCGGGCATGGATATGGGAGCTACCCTGGGTGCTTATATTGGACTTTTCCTTCTGACCGCTGTTTTTGCATCCATCGCTTTATGCTGTAGTAGTTTTACAAGTAATGCCATTGTTGCATTCATTGCATCAGGATTTGCCTGTTTCCTTATCTATACAGGCTTTCATGCCATAAGCAGCATTTCTTCATTCCCGGCCGGGGCTGATTACTATATTGATATGCTTGGCATTGACTTTCATTACCGCAATATGAGCCGCGGACTGATCACGATGCGTGATCTGATATATTTTGTTAGTGTGATCCTGTTTTTTCTAACCCTCACCAGGAACAACCTGTTTAAAAGATAGCCTGACAAATGCACAAGATCTTCTCCTCCAAATCAGGCTGGTTCTATTTGTTGATCCTGCTGGTACTCATCAACATCATGGCCTCTTTTTGGTCATTGCGGTTCGACCTCACGAGTGAAAAAAAATACACGATCAGTGAGCCGGTAAAAAAAATGCTGGGCCGTATCCATGATGAGGTGAATATTGATATTTACCTGCAGGGCGATTTAAAATCGGGTTTGCATAAACTCCGGAACAGTACAGAAGCTTTATTGCAGGACTTCAATGATTACGCTGATGGTAATATTCATTACCGTTTCGTGGATCCTATAGCGGGTGGCGATGATTCTACCCGGGCAATGATCCTGGATTCACTCGCCAGGATGGGTATTCAGCCTATGACCCAGGTTGCCCAGGCGAAAAAAGGAGAAGAACAAAGCCAGCGCCTCGTGATCCCGGCAGCAATGGTAAAATACAGAGGCAGGATCTTCCCGGTCGACCTCCTAAAAGGTGTTCAGCGCAGCCGCGAAGGCCAGCCTCCTGAACAACTTTATTTAAATGCAGAGACCCTGCTGGAATATAAATTTGCCAATGCAATAGATAAACTGGCCAGGGATTCGCTTCCGGTTATTGGCTATCTTTTGGGCAATGGGGAGCCGCTTGACTTCAGCGTATTCGGCCTGATTCAATACCTGCGCGAAAATTACCGGTTTGGCATTGTGCGCTTAGACAGTGTTCCTGTTATTCCTCCTGGCGCCGATGCTCTTATCATGGTTAAGCCCTCCCTGAAATTTACAGATGATGAAAAACTAAAGCTCGATCAATTTGTGATGCGCGGTGGAAGCCTGATTTGCATGATTGATAATCTATATGCTGAAACAGATAGTCTGAAAAAGATTAAGGAAGTTGTTGCTTATGACCGGGGCCTCAATCTCGATGATCTGTTTTTTCATTATGGCGTCCGGATCAATCAGGATCTCGTGGAGGACATGCAAAACACAAGCATAAACCTCGTAGTGGGAACGGTGGGNNCTGCAGAGCTCGCCGAACGCAAGGACGGTTTCCACGCCTGCCATGATAACGCTGGAAAGTATTAAGACGGCAAATGACCCGAAAGCTTTCAATCGGCAAAATATTCCGGTGGCCGTTTTGCTTCAGGGTAAATTCAGTTCATTATATGCCAACAGGGTGTCCCCGGCTATGGCAGACAGTCTGGAACAAAAGTACGGTCAGCCTTTTTTAAAATCCGGTGAAAAAACTGCCCGGGTAATTGTATGCGCGGATGCCGATATAGCGATGAATGAAATGAGCGAACGGGGACCCCTTCCATTGGGATTTAATAAAGACATTAATTACACTTTTGCCAACATGGATTTTCTGGAAAATTGTCTGGATTATTGTGTAAATCCTTCCGGCATCCTGGAGGCAAGATCCAAAGATTATACCCTTCGCCTGCTTGACCCGGAAAAAACGGATGAAAACAAAACATTCTGGCAGTTTGTCAACATTGCCTGTCCATTATTGGTTATCCTCCTGTGCGGATTTATCTTTCAATTCTTCAGAAAGAAAAAATACAGCACCGGATAATCTCAGATCATTTAAATTTTTCCAAGCATTGACTCAATCCCAACTCGCTTATCTGATTTTCGCCATCGTGCTGGTGCTGGCACTGATATTTGACCTGGGATTGCTGAGTAAAAAAGGAGCTGTTATTACAATTAAGAGAGCGTTGATGCAGACTGTTTTCTGGGTTACATTGGCAATGGCTTTCTTTTTGTTTTTGTGGATTGAGGAAGGCCGGCAAACCGCTCTTGAATATATCAGCGCTTATTTGATGGAATGGAGCCTTAGTATTGATAATATTTTTGTCTTCATTTTGATATTTACCTTTTTTGGCATCAGAGCAAAATTCTTTGGCCGGGTCCTCCTGATCGGCATCCTGCTCGCTATTATCTTCCGGATATTATTTATCACAGCCGGCATCGCATTGGTGCAGCGGTTCAGCTGGCTGCTTTATATTTTCGGAGCGATCCTGCTGTATACCGGACTTAGCATGTTCTTTTCCAAGAAGGGCCAGGGTGCTAACCTCGACGAAAATAAAGTCTACGGCTTTTTGCGGCGCTTTCTACCGCTGACTTCAGCAGACGGCGATGGTAAGCTCAGCATCCGGATTGGTGAAAAAAAATATTATACCGCTATATTTGTCGTAATCGTTTTGCTGGCCACAACGGATATCGTATTTGCGTTGGATTCCATTCCGGCTGTTTTTGGTATTACACAAGACAGGATGGTGATCTATACATCCAATGTTTTTGCGGTGCTTGGTTTGCGAGCGTTGTTTTTTCTTTTGCGGGGAGCCGTGGACAAATTCCGTTTCCTGCAACAGGGAATTGCCACCGTGCTGGTGTTTATTGGTTTGAAGATGCTCAGCGAACTCATACATATAAAAATTTCGGTTGGGATTTCTCTGATCGTGATCCTGGTTTGTATTCTGACATCCGTTCTGGTGTCGCTGGCATGGGATAAAAAAGATTCATCATCCTAAAATTATAATCATTGGGTTATTCCATCCGGCATATTGCTTCTCTTGTGAATGGATCTTTTCTGCAGTTTAGGCGGGATGACCGGATTGACCAACTACTGACCGACAGCCGGCGCCTGGTATTTCCCGAATCATCTTTGTTCTTTGCACTCTATGGTTCGCGAAGGAACGGCCATGCTTTCTTGCAGGATCTCTACAATCGGGGCTTGCGGAATTTTATCGTTTACCAAAAAGTTGAACTAAAGGATTTTGAATCTGCAAATATTATTTTGGTGAGTGATTGTCTCCTGGCGCTTCAGCAACTGGCCGCCTTTCACCGGCAGCAATATGACTATCCTGTGATCGGCATTACCGGCAGCAATGGAAAAACCATTGTGAAGGAATGGCTGAACCAATTGCTCGAGGACAAATACCATATCGTAAGGAGTCCGAGAAGTTATAATTCCCAGATCGGTGTTCCCCTCAGTGTATGGCAGATGAATGAAACGCATGATCTGGCAATCCTGGAAGCAGGAATTTCCAAACCCAATGAAATGCAGACACTCGCTGCGATGATCGATCCTGGGATAGGCGTATTTACCAATATAGGCGGGGCACATGATGAAGGATTTGAAAACGCGGAATCCAAGATCCTTGAAAAACTCCGGCTCTTCGAACGGGCTGATGTGCTGATCTATCCGGCTGACGAGGAGATGCTGAACAACACGATCCATTCCTGGCACAAAAAATATCCCGGCCTGAAATTATTTTCCTATGGGGAGAAAGACTCTGCGTTGCAGGTGCTTTCAAAGAAGAAAATGGCAGACAGCACCGAATTAATGCTTTCCTATGACGGAAATCAATTCCCTGTTTTCACCGCATTTGTGCATGAGGCTGCCATTGCCAATATGCTCACCTGCATAACTGCTCTTTTATACCTCGGCATTCCAAGGTCAGACTTGCAGCAAAGACTGAAGAGATTGAGCCCCGTTGCGATGCGCATGGAAATCCAGTCCGGCATCAATCATTGCGCAGTCATTAATGACAGTTACAGCGCTGATATCAATTCGCTGAAAATGGCTCTGGATTTTTTATCTCTGCAACAACAGCACGCCAGGCGCACCGTGATTTTGTCGGATATCCTGGAAAGCGGACGCTCCCCGGAAAACCTTTACAGCGAGGTAGCAGCTTTGTTGAAAAAATATAAAGTGGATCGGCTTATAGCGATTGGCGAACAAATTTCTGCCAACCGGAAACTCTTTACGAATGCAGCTGCCCATGAGCCCGAATATTATCCGACGACGGATGCTTTTCTGTCCTCATTTCAACAACTCGCATTCCGGGATGAGACCATCCTGCTGAAGGGCGCCCGCGTTTTTGGTTTCGAACGGATTGACCAGGTTCTCTCCCTCCAGATGCACGAAACCCAGCTGGAAGTGAACCTCGATGCGATGGCCCATAACCTCAGGCAATACCAGCAATTGCTCAAGCCTTCCACCCGCGTCATGGCGATGGTCAAGGCATTTTCCTATGGCACCGGCGGGTTTGAAATTGCGAGACTGCTTGAATTTCACAAGGTGGATTACCTCGCCGTTGCTTATGCTGACGAAGGCGTTGCCCTTCGCAAGAGCGGAATTCGGTTGCCCATCATGGTTATGAACACGGAAGCATCTGCATTGGACGCCCTCCTGGAATACCAACTTGAACCCGTATTGTATTCATTTAATATTTTGCGCGCAATCGATCAGCTATTGAAGCGCGAGGCTGTCGGCTTGTTTCCCGTCCATATTGAATTGGAAACCGGGATGAACCGTCTGGGATTTGCTTCGAAGGATATGCCGGAACTGCTTGAAATACTTGCCCATTCCTCAGCCCATGTGCAGTCCGTTTTCAGCCACCTCGCTGCGAGTGAAGAAGCGCAGCAGGATGTCTTCACCCGGCAACAATTCCGGAAATACCAGGCCATGGTTGAACAGCTGGCCCAATTCCTGGCATATCCTTTTCTCAAACATATTTCGAATTCAGCAGCCGTGGTAAGGGATCCATCCATGCAACTGGATATGGTGAGGCTGGGTATTGGCCTCTATGGTATAGATCCCGCAGACTCATCACTGCTCGATCTGAAAACCGTGGGTACCTTAAGAACAACCATTGCACAGATCAAATCAATCGATGCCGGAGAAACGATAGGATATAACCGGAAGGGTGTGGCAGAAAAAGCAATGAAGATTGCCACCGTGCGACTCGGGTATGCCGATGGTTATCCGCGAAGCCTGGGTAATGGCGTAGGAAAAATGTGGTATAAAGGACAACTTGTTCCTACAGTTGGAAGCCTCTGCATGGATATGAGTATGCTGGATATTACAGGCATCGATGATGCCAGGGAAGATGATGAACTGATCGTTTTCGGACCGGAACTTCCGGTTGAACAACTGGCTCACTGGGCGGGCACTATTCCCTACGAGTTGCTGGCAGGTATTTCACAGCGGGTAAAAAGAGTTTATTTCGAATAGGAAATCGCTTTAGCAAAGCTTAAAGAATCGTTCTTTTGGTAACTTATTATATTTGCGGCTCATTATGAATATGAAAGAAAGAAAAATCATTTTTATTGTATTGCTGATCATTGTCGCCGATCAGGTTCTGAAGATCTGGGTCAAAACGCATATGCCTTTAAGCCATACCTGGGAAGCTTATTACCGCCTGCCAATTTCCCCGTATGAAAGTGGCATTCACGTACTCGGTAAAAAATTCCAGTTATTTTTTGTTGAGAACGAAGGCATGGCCTGGGGATGGAAATTCGGAGGAAACTTCGGAAAGATGGCGCTTACCTTGTTCCGGCTCCTGGCCGTTATTTTCGGAATTTATTATATCCGTACGCTCATCAGGAAGAACTATCACAACGGATACATCATTTGTGCAGGGCTGATCTTTGCGGGGGCACTTGGAAACCTGATCGACAGTATGTTCTATGGTCTCATCTTTGAAGAAAGTACTTACGATCATGTAGCAAAATTATTTCCGGCACACGGATATGCCGGATTCCTGCACGGGCGCGTGGTGGACATGCTCTATTTTCCGCTCATAAAAACGCATTATCCTCACTGGATCCCCTTTGTGGGCGGCGATGAATTTGAATTCTTCAGCCCTGTATTCAATATAGCGGACGCATCCATATCTATCGGGGTAATTGCACTATTCCTTTTCCAGAAAAGGTTTGTAAAAAAATATCCTCCCGACACGCAGAGTGCTGAACGCGAAACGCTGAACGCAGAACGCATTTCATTGAACCCGGAGGGGGGGACGGGGATGGTGCTTGATAGTGGATGGTATATGGTATATGGTGGATGGTGGATGGGACATGGTGATTGTGGAAGATTACAAGGTCGATAATAGTTGGAGGATTTCCCTTAAAACAACAAACTCCCAAATTGGGAATTTGCAATACAGCAGATCCCATCCACCATATACCATCCACCAATACTATACAGCAGGCGTCATTTTACGTTTAATTACGTGTTCCCAAAAGGACTTTTTCTATTCCAATAGCGCGTCGGATTGCGTATTTTTATTTGCTTGAAAGCCTGTACCACCGCAGCTTTCCCGAAAATCCCATACCGATGAAAAAGTGCCTCCCGGTTCTTTCATGTATTCTATTATCTTATTTAGGATACGGCCAGATCGTTTCCTTCAACGGGGAACACTTTAAGATAGATACACTGTATCCTTTGTTCGATGTTCCTTCCCATAATAAAGGACTTAGCTATCCCTGGGAGATAACTTATGGTCCTGATGATTCCCTGTGGATCACCGAAGCACACCGCTACAGGATCTGGAAAATTCATCCCGGCAACAAAGGGAGCCGCGTATTACTTGACCTGAATGGCCTCACCACATTTAATTATTATGATCCGCCAAATGGATACCCGGCCCCACAGGGAGGTCTTATGGGACTCGCGTTGCATCCACTGCTGCTTTCCGGCAAACCTTATGTGTATGTCGCCATGGTTTATGACGTATATCCTACAACCGGAACACCCAACAATAACGATTGTGCCGGCAGCGGCACGATAACTGATAACCCTTGTTTTTACAAGACCAAGATCATTCGCTATACCTATAATGTAGTATCCCATTCCCTGGGTTCGCCCGTGATTGTGATGGATGATCTTATGGGAAGTAATGACCACAACTCAGGCAGACTGAAAGTGAGTCCGGTTCCCGAAAGCGATGGGCAATACCATCTTTATTATACGATCGGAGATCAGGGTGCTGGCCAGTTTAACAATGGGTTCCGCACTAACAATGCACAGAACAAGGACGTGTATGAGGGAAAAGTATTGCGGTTGAATACCGAAGCGGACGCTGATTTGGATGATGGCGCTTTTGACCAGTGGATACCGAATGACAACCCCATTCAAAATTCAATTAGTGGAAAAATAAATGCAGTGTATTCTTTTGGTCACCGCAATGCCCAGGGACTTGTTTGGGCGCACGTGGGTTCGCAATATATTTTATACAATTCAGAACATGGTGACAAATCGGATGACGAAGTGAATGTGATCACTGCCGGAAGAAACTACGGCTGGCCCAAGGTAGCCGGCATGTGTGACGATAATTATAATGATACAGATGCCAATCCCAATAACGACAGGCTCGCAAACCAGATCGTTCATAATGAACACAGTTTTTGTTCGGCCAACAATGTTGCTGAGCCCCTGTTCTCTTTTTTCAACGTGAGCGGATCTGCTGTTCCTTCCAGCGGATCTTCAAATTATACATGGCCAACGATTGCACCTTCCAGTATTGATTATTATGATAAGAACTATATTCCCGGCTGGAACAATTCATTGCTTGTCACTTCACTCAAACTGGGTATGTATCGTTTGAAACTCAAGTCAGACGGGAGTTCGGTGGACAGTTCCAGCACGGCCCAGATAACAGACACAATTCCCTACCTGCATGAATACCGGGTGCGCGATCTGGCTATTGCACCAACAGGTGATACGCTTTTTCTGGCGATAGACAGCAGCGGTTCTACTTCAGGACCCACGGGCGGTTTTACAGGACAAACCGTAGCGACAAAAACCCCGGGCTTTATATTGCGAATGGTTTATTTGACGGTACTTCCCCTGGGCGCCAAAGAACCCCCTCCGCCTGTTCCGGAAAAAGTCAATACCACGTTAGTATATCCGAATCCGGCAACAGATCATATTCATGTGCTATGCAGGGATATTTTACAACCACCTTTCCAGGTTCAGTTATTTGATATGTCGGGTCGAAATATATTCACGGAATCTTTCTCCGGAAATAGTTTTGATGTGCCGGTACAAAACATCCGCCAGGGATTATATGTATTCCGCTTATATGACGTTAATGGAAACCTGATTACTACAAGAAAGGTTCTTGTAGTGAATAAATAAGGGTTAAATTTTTCCAACCATTTTTTTCGGATCCACCCATTCGTCGAATTGTGCGGGTGTGGTGTAGCCCAGACGGACCGCCATCTCTTTTAAGGTGGTTCCTTCCTTATGCGCTTTCTGCGCAATTTCTGCGGCTTTGTAATAGCCGATCCTGGAATTCAGTGCAGTGACGAGCATCAGCGAATTGTCAACATTTTTCTTAATATTCGCTTCTATCGGTTCTATTCCTGAAGCACATTTATCATTAAAGCTCACGCACCCGTCGCCGATCAGTCTCGCACTGTGTAAGAAATTATATATGATCATCGGCTTAAATACGTTCAGTTCAAAATGCCCGGTTGCTCCGCCGATATTGATGGCCACATCATTGCCCATCACCTGCGCGCAGATCATGGTCAGCGCCTCGCATTGCGTGGGATTCACTTTGCCCGGCATGATGGAAGACCCCGGCTCGTTGTCTGGAATATGCAACTCGCCGATTCCGCTGCGCGGACCTGAAGCCAGCATCCGGATATCATTTGCGATTTTCATAAGGCTCACCGCAACGGTTTTTAGAGCTCCGTGGGTTTCCACGATCGCATCATGTGCAGCAAGCGATTCAAATTTATTTTCGGCCGTAACAAAAGGAAGACCTGTGAGTTTGGCAATCTGCGCCGCAACATTTTCTGAATAATGCTCCGGTGTGTTGATACCTGTGCCCACTGCCGTTCCGCCAAGCGCAAGTTCGGCTAGATGCGGCAGTGTGTTCTTAATGGCTTTCAATCCGTGATCTAACTGGGATGTATATCCGCTGAATTCCTGTCCTACGGTCAGCGGAGTTGCATCCATGAAATGCGTACGGCCGATCTTAACGACCCCCATATATTTTTTGCTCAAATCTGCAAGCGTATTCCGTAATTTTTCGATCCCGGGAATGGTGGTTTCTATAAGCATTTTATAGGCCGCAATATGCATGGCTGTCGGGAAGGTATCGTTGGACGACTGGGATTTGTTTACATCATCGTTCGGATGCAATACTTTTTCCTTATCGGTGAGTTTTCCGCCCTGAAGCACATGTCCNNTCACAAACTTTTCCTATGAGTTTTGCTTTTTCAGCAGGAAGAACCCCTGCATCAAGATTTGTAAGGGCTGCTGCTTTTTTCAGGTAAGCAAAAGCGCGGATGATCTCTTTCGGCATCCGGTTTATATCCTCCGCAATTTTAAAATTATCAATACTGCGCTGGGTCTGCGCGCCGTAATATGCCGTTGCGGGTACCTTTACTTCCCCCATGGTGTCTTTTTCAATCCGGAAATCCATGCGATTATTTTTTGAAAAAGACAAAATTAACCAAGATTCGGAACACTATTTGGTATTCTCCATGCTCAACTGTCTACCTTGTATTCTGCGAGCAACAGCGCCAGCTTCCTCTCCAGCTCCTGGATACGCTTTTCAAAATCTGGAAGATGGCGGGCGGCGACCTGACTTCTCAGGGCGCTGGTATAATCGTAAGCCGGACTACCAGTCACTGCACTGTTCGGGTTTTTTAAGGATTTGGTAACGCCGCTTTGGGCATTGATCCTGCTGCCATCGGCGATTTGTATATGCCCGACAATACCAACCTGCCCTCCCACCATAACATTCTTTCCCAGCTTGGTGCTTCCCGAAACGCCTGCCTGCGCAGCGATCACGGTATGAATGCCAACCTCCACATTATGGGCAATCTGGATCAGATTATCGAGTTTGGCACCTGCGCGGATTAAGGTAGACCCGATGGTAGCGCGGTCAATCGTGGTATTCGCGCCGATCTCTACCCCGTCTTCTATCACGACATTCCCCATCTGCGGTATCTTTTTGAAACTTCCGTCAGTTTGCGGAGCAAAACCGAACCCGTCGCTTCCGATCACACAGCCCGCATGGATCGTTACCTGCCTGCCGATCACGCAGCCGGAATAAATTTTTGCGCCCGGGAGAATTACTGAATCTTCACCAATGCTCACGCCATCACCGATATATACCTGTGGATGGACCTTGGTATTATTCCCAATTTTCACTTCCGCACCGATATAGGCAAATGCACCGATAAAAACCTGCTCGCCCAGTATGGCCGTGGTTGAAATATAAGAAGGTTCCTGAATGCCGGTGAGCTGTTGTTTCATCATCTCCTGATACTTGGAAAGCAGGGCCGCAAATGCCAGGTAGGCATCCGGAACACGGATCATGGTGGCCTGAACCTTTCCCTTGAGTATCTGGCTATCATTCAGCAGGATTACCGACGCGCGGGTCGTGTACAGATGATCCTCATATTTTGGATTTGCCAGAAAAGCAAGCTGGCCGGGGCGCGCCTCTTCGATCTTTCCAAAGGAGTCCACGGAAACTTCCGGATCTCCTTCTACTTTGCCGTTGATCAGTCCTGCGATCTGCGCAGCAGAAAATTGCATAATGTTTTGTTTGCGATGAAAACAATCGCCCGAATTAATTCCTCATGCCAGGTAACAAATATAGAATTTTTTCACCTCGGATGCCAGACTCCGTTGGATCAGGGCATTGTCCACAGCTGAAATATCCCGCACCTCTCCATCCTTGAATAAAATATTTATTTTTTCATCTTCCGGATTGTATGTTGTATTGGCATGTTCTCCCTGAAAAACAAAATAATCGGCTTCTTCCGGTTTAAGTTTCATTTTACGCATCGCATTTTCGCGATGCGATTCCAATATTTTTTTATCAACGGGAGCAGCCTGTAATTTTACTTTCAGCAGTTGCCGGTTGATCAGCATCCGGCTAAGGGCAGACAAAACCTTGTCTTCATGATTCATCCATAATTTTAAGGCGCTCATGACGTCGTAGTCGTCCAGCCGGATAAATGCGCTCAGATATTCCCTGGTATCTGTTACGGAATGAGAAAGAAAAAAATCCAGTGGATCAGAGCCGGAATAAAGATGCTTCCCGGATGCGATCAATTCTTTTGCGCGGTCAATGATTTTTACTATCATGCTTTCTGCACTCACTACTGTTTTGTGAAGGTAGACCTGCCAGTACATCAATCGCCGGGCGACAAGAAATTTTTCGATTGAATAAATTCCTTTTTCCTGAACCATCAGTTCTCCATGGTGTACCGTCAGCATATGAATGATCCGGTCATACCCGATCACACCTTCTGATACACCCGTAAAAAAACTATCCCTGTTCAGATAATCCATTCTGTCTGCATCCAGCTGGCCCGAAACGAGTTGATGTAAAAAACGTTTGGGATATTGATCGGTGAATATCTCGATTGCTGTAGTGAGCTGGCCATTCAATTCTTCATTGAGCTGCCGCATGATTTGCAGGGATACCGTTTCATGATGAACGTTTTCTATTAACCGGTTTTCAAGCGCGTGAGAAAAAGGGCCATGCCCCGTATCGTGCAGGAGAATGGCGCATTTTGCACCGAGCTCTTCGGATTCGCTGACCGCAATTCCTTTACCCTTCAGTACATGGAGTGCATTCCCCATGAGATGGTAAGCGCCTAATGCGTGATGCAGGCGTGTATGCACGGCGCCCGGGTAAACCAGATGGGCAAAGCCCATTTGCTGAATGCGTCTCAGGCGTTGAAAAAAGGGATGCCCGATCAGTTCCAGGATCAATGGATGATCAATGGTAATAAAACCATAAACCGGATCATTGATGATTTTCCTGGATGTTGCAGCCATTGGTCATTTGATTTTGTTAAAAGAAGTCAAATCCAGGTTCAAATTTAAGAATGACTGACTGATAAACTATCTTTAGAATTACGAAATGACTAACCTATGGCATTAGGAACTATTCTTTGGGTAGATGATGAGATCGAAAGCCTTCAATCACATATCCTTTTTCTGAAAAACAAAGGGTACGAAGTGAATGCGATGACAAACGGATTGGATGCAATTGATTTTGTGAAAGAAAATCCGGTGGATGTGGTATTACTTGACGAGACCATGCCGGGCATCAGCGGATTGGAAACACTTGCCAAGATCAAAGAAGCAAACCAGCAGATACCGGTGGTGCTGATCACCAAGAACGAAACAGAAAACCTGATGGATGAAGCCATTGGCCGGCAAATCACAGATTACCTGATCAAGCCGGTGAACCCCAACCAGGTTTTGCTGAGCCTGAAAAAAATCATAGATAACAAAAGACTAATTGCGGAAACAACCACTACGGCTTACCAGCAACAATTCCGCGAAATGTTCATGGCATTGAACAGCAATCCGGACTACAATGAGTGGATGGACCTGTACAAAAAAATTGTGTACTGGGAACTGGAAATGGAAAAAAGCAATAGTCCCGAAATGCAGGAAGTGTTTCAGACACAAAAGCAGGAAGCCAACACCGAATTCTTTAAATTCATTTCGAAGAATTATACCAAGTGGCTGAACCCGAAGCAGGGTGCTGCGCCCACCATGTCTCACACCCTGATGCGAAACAAAGTGTTTCCGAGCCTGGAGAAAGGGACTTCATTATTTTTTGTACTGATCGACAATCTCCGGTTCGACCAATGGAAAGCCATTCAGCCCGTGTTTGCAGAGAATTTCAGGATACAGTCCGAAGAGACCTTTTACAGCATCCTTCCTACGGCCACACAGTATTGCCGCAACGCCATTTTCGCCGGACTAATGCCTGCAGAAATAAATGCACTTTACCCGTCTTTGTGGAAGAATGACGAAGAGGAGGGAGGAAAGAATCTCGCGGAAGAAGAATTTTTCAGAGGACAGCTAAAGCGCTTGAAAATGGATCAACTGAAAACCTCTTATACCAAGGTCCTCAACCATCAGGCGGGGCAGGATCTGGTGAATAATATTCACAATCTGATAAACAATGACCTGAATGTGATCGTGTATAATTTCGTTGACATGCTCAGTCATGCGCGCACTGAAATGGAAGTATTGAAAGAATTGGCAAGTGACGAAGCGAGTTATCGAAGTATCACGACAAGTTGGTTTGAACATTCCCCGCTGCACCAGGCATTGAAGAAAATTGCTGACAAAAAGATCACGATCATTCTGGCAACCGATCACGGCAGTGTACGTGTGAAGACGCCTTACAAAGTGGTTGGCGATAAACAAACCACCACCAACCTGCGATATAAGCACGGACGCAACCTCAACTATGAGCCAAAAGAAGTGTTAGCCTTCCGTGATCCAAAGGAAGCAGGACTTCCCGTTCCCACCATCAATTCCTCTTTCATTTTCGCCAAGGGCGACGGATTTCTTTGCTATCCCAATAACTATAATTATTATGCGAATTATTACCGCAACAGTTTTCAGCACGG
>PLEB01000246.1:547-1581 GCA_003136915.1 Chitinophagaceae bacterium | reverse complement strand
AATCCAACCAAATAAGCAACTTTGCAATATGAAATATAATCTGACTACGCTTGATAAAATAGAAAAACTCCTGCATGAAACCGGATATGTGATCCGGTATGAAAGGGGCAATTTTCAAAGCGGATATTGTATCCTGGAAGAGAAAAAGGTGATTGTTCTCAATAAATTCCTTCCGGTGGAGGGTCGCATCAATACCCTGATTGACATACTTCCACAATTAAAAATCAAAGCGGAGCAACTTCCACCTGAAAGCAGAAAGGTATTCGAAAACCTGCTGAAGGCGGAAGCATGATCCCGGATTTGAACTATTTTCGGTAAGTGAATCAGCCTCATTTAAAAATAACTTTTCTTGGAACGGGCACCAGTACTGGTATTCCCATGATCGCATGCCCCTGCCCGGTCTGTCATTCTTCAGATAAAAAAGATAAACGTCTGCGATCGAGTATCCTGGTTGAATCGGATACCACGAGGCTGGTAGTGGATACTACGCCTGATTTCCGCTATCAGATGTTACGTGCTCAGGTAACCAACCTGGATGCAGTGGTCTTTACGCATCCGCACAAGGATCATATTGCCGGTTTGGATGATATCCGCGCATTTAATTTTTTTTCGGGAAAACCAATGGATGTTTACGCAAATAAAATGACGCAGGAAGTATTAATCCGGGAATTCCCCTATGCTTTCACCGAATTCAGATATCCGGGCATTCCCGAAATCCGCATGAATACGATTGCCACTGATCCTTTTCTCGTTGGAGACATTGAAGTGGTGCCTGTGCAGGTATGGCATCTTAAAATGCCCGTTCTGGGATTTCGGTTTGGAAAATTTACCTATATCACGGATGCAAGCGGGATGGATGAGCCGGAAAAACAAAAGATCCGGGGCAGTGAGGCCCTGGTGCTGAATGCACTTCGCAAAGAAAAACACATATCCCATTTCAGCCTGGACGAAGCCATCTCCTTCGCGCAGGAACTAAAAGTACCCAGTGCTTATTTTACCCATATAAGTCACCAGTTAGGCAAACACGCCGACGT
>PLEB01000246.1:0-530 GCA_003136915.1 Chitinophagaceae bacterium | reverse complement strand
CATTAACCTTCCTTTAGCATGCCTTTAACAAAATGATTTTTAACCATTACGTTATAGTCAGGTCTCAGTTCCATCTGCAAAACAAACTTTATGAAAAAAACGATCTGGTTAACGGGATTAATGCTGGGAATATTGAGTTTTTCATTCGGCCAGACATCTATTGAATTCATTCCAATGGGTGGATATACTTTTGCCGACAAACTTGACTTTAATCAATCTTATGGCCGCATCAGCGATGGAATAAACGAAGGGGCATCTTTTCAGTTTAATTTCAGCAGGCGTTTTGGTTTGGAGTTAATGTATGACCGGATGGATGCACCAGCGAAAATGTGGGATTATGGTACGCCAATCACTTCGGCGCCATTTTATCAGACACAGGCAGGACTAAATTATATTATGGTGGGGCCTGTTTCCAGGTTCCAGGTTCCGGGATCCCCGGTTCATTTGTTTTTTGGTGCATTGATAGGCGCGTCCATTTACACACCGGGACCGGCTGATTTTTCGAGCAACGCAGCATTTGCCTGGGGACT
>PLEB01000127.1 GCA_003136915.1 Chitinophagaceae bacterium | reverse complement strand
AGCGATTCAAAGGGATTGCGCGTCCAGTCAAATGCCCTGTGAAAAGTCACTCCCATAGGATATGCTTTTTCAACCAGGATGGCGGAATGAAACTTATCTATCCTTCCGTCAGATAAAAGCATGCCGACTACTACGCCGTCACATCCGCTGGACTTGCACAATTCAATATCGTGCAGCATAACCTCGAATTCTTCTTCAGAAAACAAGAAATCGCCACCTCGGATGCGGATAATCGGGTACAGTTCAATGGAGATTTTTTTCCTTATTGCCTTGATCAATCCCAGAGCCGGTGTTGTTCCCCCACCCGACGGATCAGCGCAAAGTTCCACCCGGTCGGCTCCCGTATCTGCAGCAATGAGGGCGGACTCCAGGTTGAAACAACAGATCTCCAGTGCAGTTTTATCCATGATCAAATCCAACTTTCCGATTCATAAATCTTGTCCTCCGCACTTGTGCGCACGGCATAGGTAAATCCTTTCTGTATGCAGAAAGCACCATAGCTGCCATCATTCCTCATAGCTAAAAATCCGACCTGAAGACCTTTTGCTTTTTCCGGATCTCTTTTTACAATCCTTTCAACCGCTTTTTTGCAGGCATCACCCGGAGTTGCTCCCTGCCGCATGAGTTCCACAACAAGATGGGAACCGGAAATACGGATCACTTCTTCACCGACTCCTGTGGAAGTTGCTGCCCCAACTTCATTATCTACAAATAATCCGGCTCCGATTACAGGTGAATCTCCTACCCTTCCATGCATTTTGTAAGCGAGCCCGCTGGTTGTGCAGGCACCACTCATATTTCCCGAGGCGTCCAGCGCAAGCATACCTATAGTATCGTGATTAAAAGGGCCGCCGGGAACAGGGGCCATTCTTACGGAAGCGCTCGCTTTGTTTTCTGTGTTGATCACGGGTTGGTAGTTGGATGATTTAAGCCAGTCCTTCCACATTTTTTCGCTTTCCGGTGTAAGCAGGTTTGTTTTGCTGAACCCATTGGCGAGCGCAAACTGCAAAGCCCCTTCACCTACAAGGATAATATGAGGCGTTTTTTCCATAACCATGCGGGCAACGGAAATGGGATGTACAATATGTTCCAGGCACATTACCGATCCGCAATTGCTTTTTTCATCCATAATACAGGCATCCAGTGTAACATGACCATCGCGGTCGGGCAATCCGGCATATCCTACTGAATGGTTGTTTGGATCCGCTTCCGGAATTTTCACGCCGGCTTCCACAGCATCAAGCGCACGGCCCTGCTTACTTAAAACTTCCCACGCGCCTGCATTGGCTGCCTTTCCAAAATTCCAGGTCGATATAACAATGGGTTTAGTGGCAATACCCTTTTTTGGAGTAAACTCCAAGTGGTCTTTCATCATCCAGCCCGTAGAAGCAAGCACGGAGGATTGTAAGAATTTTCGCCGGTTAAACATGTGCCTTATTTATTACTCAATTTAAGCCAATTGAAATTGGTATTACTTCGGGAATATTTTTTTTTGATTGAGAAGTCACCAGGTGCAACCTCAAGAGGCATTTGCGTGTATTCAGAAGGCATAGAAAGAAAGTGGTTTATTTCCACAGGAAATTTCGGAGGATGTTCCGGGGAAGGCTTATAGATTTATGGAAACTTAAAATAGTGGAAATTTTATCCCGGCTGATTCATACATTTAAACAATAAATACGACCACATGAGATTATTATTTCTTGCCGGATTATTTTTGGCTTCCAACTTTGGTTTTGGCCAGGGGGAAAACCAGGACAGCGCCTGGTTCCGTGAGAATTATTATAAGATGGAGCGCAGCATTACCATGCGGGACGGAATAAAATTATTTACTGCCATATATGTTCCAAGAGACAGCACCGAAAAGCATCCAATCCTTATGGAAAGGACACCCTATTCCTGCGCTCCATACGGGGAGGACAGGTATGGCGACTTATGGTTGCACTATGCCCGGTATTATTTGCGGGAAGGATATATCATGGTGTTCCAGGACGTAAGGGGTCGCTGGATGAGCGAAGGAAAATTTGTTGACGTCCGTCCTTTCATCAAAGATAAAAAATCAGTAACGGATATAGATGAATCTACAGACGCATACGACGCCATTGACTGGCTCGTTAAAAATGTTCCGGGTAATAATGGAAATGTCGGTGTCAAAGGCGTTTCTTATCCTGGATTTTACGCCGGCATGGCTGCAGCTTCCGGTCATCCTGCGTTGAAAGCGGTGAGCCCGCAGGCTCCGGTAACTGATTGGTTCAAGGGTGACGATTTTCACCACAAGGGCGTTTTCTTTTACATGGATGCATTTGATTTTTATGTTGCGGGCGGGTTCGGGCGCCCCCATCCTCTTCCCCGGGAAACAGAAACGACGATGCCGGACATATACAATAGCAAAGACAACTATGCCTTTTATCTTCGGCAGGGAGCAGATAAAAATTTGTTGAAATTTACNNAGCATCCGAATGAAGATGCCTGGTGGAAAGCACGGAACGCAAGAGTGGCCCAATATAATATTCATCCGGCGATACTGGTTACCGGCGGCCTGTTTGATGCAGAAGACTGTTATGGCGCATGGAATCTTTATAAAGCTATCCGCGCGCAAAGTCCGCAGACCAATGCCCGTCTCGTTATTGGCCCCTGGTATCATGGTCAGTGGACCTCTTCTGATGGTTCGCATCTGGGGAATATTTTTTTTGGGAGCAATACAGCTATCTGGTATCAGGATGAAATTGAGATTCCTTTTTTTAACCATTATCTAAAGGGGAAAAATGATCCTGCTCTTGCAAGGGCAACGATATTTTTCAGCGGAGAAAATAAGTGGAGAACTTTCGACAACTGGCCATCAGAAAAAGCAAAGACCGAAAATCTATATCTGGAAGAAAATGGCGGCTTATCCTGGAACGCGCCGTCGGCTTCAACGGGGTATGATGAATATGTCAGTGATCCGGCCCATCCGGTTCCATACACGCAGGAAGTCCATTTTAACAGGACGCGCGAATACATGACAGATGACCAGCGTTTTGCAGAGCGAAGGACGGATGTGCTGACGTATCAAACGCCCATACTTAACGAAGATCTCACAATTGGAGGCCCCGTTACGGCTGATTTACGCACNNGGTCCCGTTACGGCTAATCTACGCACAAGCATCAGCACGACGGATGCTGATTTTGTAGTCAAGGTCATAGATGTTTTCCCTGATACCTTTTCTTATCAGCGGATTGATATTTATGCGGTCAGGGAAGCAGAGAGAATATATCCTTTGGGCGGGTATGAGATGCTTGTAAGAGGTGAAATCTTCCGCGGAAAATTCAGGAACAGTTTTGAAAAGCCGGAACCCTTCCGTCCAGGCACTGTGGAAACTGTTCGGTTTGAATTGCCCGACATGGCACACACGTTCAGGAAAGGCCACAGGCTCATGGTCCAGATACAGAGCAGCTGGTTCCCGCTGGGTGACCGTAATCCTCAGAAATTCACGGATATCTATACCTGCGGGGATGCAGATTTTCAAAAAGCAAGTATCCGTATCTATCATGATAAGGACCATGCTTCTTTTATTGGATTGCCCGTCTTAAAATAGCGGTAAAAGCCTATCCAAACTGCCTTTCCCGCACATAACCAACGGATTACTTATTCAAAGGTCTGATCTATATTATCTTGCGATAAATATTTCAGAATTTGCATCATGATATTTATTTTGTAATTTAATTGGCATAGGCTGGTGAGTGTATAAACCTTCATTCATGGAATCCGCAAGTAAACAACCTTCTCCTCTCGAGCTATGGCTGAAAGACATCCAGTCGTACCTATACAAAATGACCGGTCCGATTATGGAGCGTGCCCATTTCAGTTTTAACCGGACGAATTATACCTACAGGCGAAAGAATAAGAAGAGTGCAGATGAACTCTCCATAATTTTTCTCAGCCAATTCCCTGTAAATTATCGCGTAAGCTTTGTACTTGAAATCTGGCATCCTCAGATAAGGCACATAAAAGAATCTTTTATGAGTGATATACTGCAGAAGGAATCCAACCTCTGCAGTATCGTACTATCTCTCAAAGATTTTCCCTCGAATGATCCCCAAAATGAAGTGATAAAAGATTATGCTATTTACAATCACCGCGATTTGTTTATGGCCGGTGCGTGGCTGGCGCAAACGCTACAATATGAACTTATTCCAACATGTGACCAGATGAGTTCCATATCACATATGGATAGTTTTTTTGAAGCAAAACCGGATTGGTCTC
>PLEB01000300.1 GCA_003136915.1 Chitinophagaceae bacterium | reverse complement strand
AGGAATAAAAAGGTAAATGCAGATTATAGTTAAAATAAACACAACCAGGATGCCGGCAAACCATTTCTTCATATATTGAAAAATAATTGTGGCGCAAAGTAGCCAATATTTATGGCGTAAAACCACAAACGGGCAGGTTTGATGCAAATTATGGAACCACCCTGCTTAGGAATGCGCAACATCAATTTCATTATATGGAACCGGTGCGAAGCGGGTTGTTTGTTAAGGGAGAAGCGAGGGATGCAAAGAGTATAATCAATTCCAGGGGAGATCATTTTATTGTTGTGGCGATTAATAATGATAAGCTTTACCTGTACCGGCGAAACGCCCCTTCTCACCGGCAATAAAAATAATAGTCAAATTCTTTATTGACTATCAATCTGTTGCAAGGGTACCCCTAAAAATACCGGACCGATTTTTGGGAATGGATCTTTGATCCGCCTACCTTTGCCGTCCATTTAAATCCGGCAGCCGGGATAGCGGCGGCGAAATCAAAATACGCATCATGAGCAAACTACATTTCAGTACAAAACATGCGAACGAGGCTACCGTACAACGGGACTGGTGGGTTGTTGACGGTACTAATCAAACCGTTGGACGCATGTGTGCCCGCATTGCAGCTATTCTGCGCGGGAAAAACAAAGTCTATTACACACCACATGTTGACTGCGGAGATTTTGTTATTGTTACCAACGCAGACAAAGTGTTATTCACTGGAAATAAAATGGAAGAAAAGATCTACATCAATTTTTCCGGTTATCCCGGTGGCAAAAAAGAAGAAACGGCAAAAAATCTGTTGAGACGGCGTCCTGAAGCACTCATTGAAAGAGCGATCAAGGGCATGCTGCCGAAAAACAGATTAGGTAGAAAAATGTATAAGAAGTTGTTTGTCTATGCCGGTGGAGCACACCCGCATACGGCACAGCAACCAAAGGAGTTAAAAGTTAATCAGGCAACGTAGAAAATCTGGAATTTAATTTTCAAATTTTCAAATTTTCAAATTTTCAAATTGCATTCATTCATGGAAAAACAAAAAACTGCCACTGGACGCCGGAAAGAAGCCGTAACCAGGATCTTCCTGGTGAAGGGAAGCGGTAAAATCGTGATCAACGGCAAGGATTACAAGGAATACTTTTCGCTGGCTTACCTGCACAACCAGGTGGATCTTCCATTAAAGACCACGGAATCCCTGGACAAGTTCGACATCCAGATCAACGCAACCGGTGGCGGCATCAAAGGTCAGGCGGAAGCCTGTAAGCTGGGCATCGCCCGGGCGCTGCTGGAAGTGAATCCGGATTTTCGTCCGGTGTTGAAAGCTGCCGGCGTGCTTCGTCGTGATCCCAGAGCAGTGGAGCGTAAGAAGCCCGGCCGCAAGAAAGCAAGAAGAAGCTTCCAGTTCAGTAAACGATAATCAATTCAAAAAGCATTTCTGCCTGAGGTTCCCCCAACCCGGGCCAAAAGTTTAATCAATATGGAACAGAATACTTCACTTCAGCAGCAGTTATTGGAAGCCGGCGTTCACTTCGGTCATTTGCGTAAAAAATGGAATCCGAAAATGTTGCCATATATCTTCGCAGAGAAGAAAGGCATTCATATCATTGACCTGAATAAAACCACGGAAGCTCTTCAGGAAGCATCTGCGGCGCTNNGGTGGAATGCTTACCAATTTCAATACAGTTCGCAAGAGTGTGAAGAAAATGCAAAGCATTGAAAAGATGCTTACCGATGGCACATTCGACAGCATAACAAAAAAAGAGCGACTTACCCTTGCAAGGGATAAAGATAAAATGGAGAAAGTGCTGGGAGGTATTTCCCAACTCGGAAGGGTGCCCGCAGCCTTATTCCTGATTGATATCGGCCACGAGCATATTGCTCTTGCCGAGGCCAAAAAACTTGGCATTACCACCTTCGGGATGGTAGATACCAATTCGGATCCAAACAGAGTGGATTTTGCAATTCCTTCAAACGACGATGCGACCAAGTCCATCGCGATTATTGTAAACTATATTGCTGCAGCTATTGCAGAAGGTCTTGCAGAAAGAATGGCTGCCAAGGATGAAGATGTGGAAGAAGTGGCCAGCGACGAGAATGAGCGCAAAGCTGCCCGCATTCAGGCGGAAGCGGAGGGAGAAGCCTCCCGTGGCAAAGGAGAAAAAACAGCCAGGACACCCGGCGCACCAAAACGCCGTATTCCGAACAGTGGCCGTCGCACTGGTGCGAGATAAGGCTCGTGTTTTATTTAAATAAAATTACTATGTCAGCAACAACGACTAACATTACCGCAGCAGATATCAATAAGCTACGTCAGGCAACTGGTGCCGGCATGATGGATTGCCGCAAGGCCCTTACTGAAAGTGATGGCGATTTCGAAAAGGCGATTGATTATCTCCGCAAGAAAGGGCAGAAAGTAGCCGCCCTCCGAAGTGACCGGGAAGCAAACGAAGGCGTGATCATTTCAATGACAACCCCGGATAACAAAACAGGACTGATCATTACGCTGGCCTGTGAAACGGATTTTGTAGCCAAGAATTCAGAATTCATTGCTTTTACACAAAGCATCATGGATGTCGCTTTGAAAAACAAATTGAATTCAGTTGCAGAACTGCTTTCAGCGAAACTGGATAATGCCAGCGTTGCTGACAAGATCAATGACCAGGTGGCTAAGATCGGTGAGAAGATCCAGCTTACACGTTTTGAGAGAATAGATGCTGAAGGCGTCGCTTCTTATATCCATGGTACGTACAGAATGGGGGTATTGGTAGGATTGAATAAGAATACGGCCCCTGCGCTGGAAGCCGGGAAGAATGTTGCGATGCAAATTGCAGCTATGAATCCGGTTGCTGTTGATCAGGACTCCGTGTCGCCTGATATTGTTGCCAGAGAAAAGGCAATCGTGACGGAACAGATCAGGAATGATCCAAAAATGGCAGGAAAGCCTGATGAAATGATTGAGAAGATCGCGGTGGGAAAACTTAATGCATTCTTTAAGGAAAGTACGCTCACGGCGCAGCCGTTTGTAAGGGACCCCGGAAAAACGGTAGCAGAATACCTTAAAAGTATTGATGCTGATTTAAAAGTTACCCAATTCAAAAGAGTTCAATTAGGATAAAGATCTTATCCCGCCCGAAAGGCGGGATTTTTTATGCCGGAGCATTCCTGAAAAATATCTTTTCTTTGCACTATCCATAAATATATATGTTGCCAAGATACAAGCGTGTTCTGTTGAAATTGTCCGGCGAATCCCTGATGGGAGATAAGAACTTTGGTTTCGATAATGGGGTGATCGCCCAATATGCAGAAGATATCCGGGGCGTTGTAGAGCTGGGTGTTCAGGTGGCGATTGTAATTGGAGGCGGAAATATATATCGCGGCATGAACGAGAAGGAGACAGGCATTGAAAGGGCGCACGGTGACTATATGGGCATGCTTGCAACGGTCATTAATGGTATGGCCGTGCAGGCCGGATTGGAAAAGATAGGCGTTTATACGCGGCTTCAGAGTGCTATTAAAATGGAACAGATCGCTGAACCTTATATCAGGCGACGTGCCATGCGACACCTGGAAAAGGGAAGAGTCGTAATATTCGGTGCAGGCACAGGAAACCCATATTTTACAACGGACACCGCCGGATCCCTTCGTGCGATCGAAATTACGGCCGATGTCATTTTAAAAGGCACCCGTGTTGACGGGATCTATACGGCTGACCCTGAAAAGGACCCGAGCGCCAGGAAATATACCAGCATTACTTATCAGGAATGTATCTCCGGGAACCTGAAGGTTATGGATATGACCGCCTTTACCCTGTGTATGGAAAATAACCTACCCATTATCGTCTTCGATATGAATAAAGCCGGAAACCTAAAAAGAGTTGTCACCGGCGACCAGGTGGGGACCTTAGTAAGCGGCTGAAAATGCGTATTTCTACTTTAAATTCAAGCCCAACTTGTATTTATGCAGGGATATTCCTATTTTGTACAGGTGAAAATCTGCATAATTTACGATTTTCCTCCTTCCCTTTAGTCCCATATCCCATCAAAAGCATTAACCCAGATCCTCGGGAAAATTATTGCATCGGACCCCGAACTTTATGAAGACATTACCCCTGATACTTGGTTATACTTTAACCATGAGATTGCCCGAAATCATCATTTTTCTATTGGGAGCACTCGTTCTCGGCTTCACCCTGCACTATTTCTGGAAGGCAAGGGGCTCAATAAAGATTCAGGGACCTGAAGAGGATGGAATTAACGAGAATGATAATTGGAAGCTCAAGTATTACAACGATATGGAGGTCCAGGAAAGGACCATGCAACAACTACGGGACCGCCTGGTGGAATCGGAGGAGAATGAAAAAATTCTTGAATTGGAAACGGATGAACTTCGGTCCCAGCTAAAGGATCTTGAGGAAAAATATATCAAAACCGAGGCCCTGGTCAGGCCACCCACTTCATCCGACGACTATCTGAGTCAACTGAAATTTGCACAAGAGAATCTCGTTCAGCACAACCAGCATGTCAACAGGTTATTGCAACAGATTCAGATGCTGAAAGAATCCGAAAAGAAATTCCAGGATCTTCAGCAGCAACAATTTGCGCTGAATGAACAGGTATCTTCACTCAACAGGCAGCTTTCTGAAAAAGACGCTGAGATTCACCGCATCCTGCAGGAGCAGCGGCTTGTTCTGGAAATGAATGAGCGGATGGATAAAGCATTTACGGATTTTTCCATGATGCAGGAAAAGCTTCGAAAGCTGGAAAATTATCTCGACCAGCCGCACAGCAAAAGAATTGAATATGAACAGTTGCAGGAATCTTATTTCAAGATTACCCGGGAATTTGATGAAGTGAAAGGAAAACAAATGGCACTCTTCGACGAAAACCAGCGTCTGAGCCGCATCCTGGCAGATACGGAAGACAAGCTCAAGGAGGCGAATTTTCAACGTCAGCAATACCAGAAAAAAACAATGTTCCTCGAAGAGCTGAACCGCGACCTCCAGGACGCAACCGAGCAACACAAGAAAATGGAGAGCCAGTTGCGCCGGATCAGTGAAATGGAAGCCATTCTTTCCCGCTCGTATCCGGATAAGAAGCCTCCTCCGGAAGAGCCGATTATTTAAAAGTAAAAATTAAAAATTAAAAAGTAAAAAGTAAAAATGGATGGCCTATTGACTAAGGCAACCAATTTTTACTTTTTACTTTTTAATTTTTACTTTTACCAGATGAATTCCATTGACATGATCAGGAAGGAGTATGGGTCAAGCAGACTCAGTGAAGAAAATGCGCATGAAGATGCCATGCAACAATTTGATATGTGGTGGAAAGAGGCACTCAGAAGTGAAATTGAGGATGTGAATGCCATGACTTTGGCAACAGCATCTGCCGACGGACTTCCTTCTGCCCGTATTGTCCTGCTCAAGGGATATCACGTGAAAGGATTTCACTTCTTCACGAATTACAAAAGTTTTAAGGGTCAGCAGTTAGAGGAAAATCCCCGTGCCTGCATGGTTTTTTTCTGGAAGGTCCTGGAACGCCAGGTCAGGATCACCGGGCTTGTAGAAAAACTCAGCGAAAAAGACAGCGATGCTTATTTCAAAACACGCCCCGCCGGAAGCCGCATCGGCGCATGGGTATCCCCGCAAAGTGAAGTAATAGAAAGCGGCAAATGGTTAACTGACAAAGCTGCTGCCCTTGAAGAAAAATATGGAAATTCCGAAATCCCGCGTCCACCGCATTGGGGCGGATACCTGGTGAGACCGGTGACTATTGAATTCTGGCAAGGCAGACCCAACCGTCTTCACGACCGCTTGTTGTACACAGTTCAGGATGATGGAAAGTGGGTGGTGGAGAGACTTGCTCCTTAAGGAGCAGTTAATGGTATATGGTGGATGGTGGATGGATCTCAGTTGTAAATTCACACATAAAATCCATCAACCATCCACCATATACCATCAACGATTGAAACAGACGAACTCCTCTACGTCTTCTTCTTGCCAACTTGCTTCACTTTCCTCGGCCTGCTCTTTCCAAAAGAGCCCATGAAAATTTTACCCTTTTTTGTTTTTTTGTCTCCTTTACCCATACGATGATTTTATAATTGTGAGCACACGGAAAATACAAAGCTCCGGTCATTTGACAAAAAGTAAATGCCCAGAGCTTTAGATGCATAGACTACCAGCAGCATTATAATTTAGCCGACAATTCCTTACCAGCCTTGAATTTTGCGACTTTTTTCGCTTTGATCTTTATGACAGCGCCTGTCTGTGGATTGCGCCCATTACGGGCAGCTCTTTTCGAAACAGAAAATGTCCCAAATCCTACGAGTGTTACTTTTCCACCGCCTTTCAATGTTTTTGCTACCGCCTCAACAAATGAATCGAGGGATTCATTGGCTTGTGTTTTCGTAATGCCTGCATCATCGGAAATCTTTGCAATTAATTCAGCTTTGTTCATAGTGTAAATTTTTTATACGCGACAAATATACCTGCTTTTTAAATCAGGCAAAACTTTTTTGAAAATATAGAAAACGTATAAAATTCAGGACGGATAAGGGTTTCAGGGTTTGTTAAAAGACGCATTTTTTTTCTGATATCGAGCGCATAGCCCTGAAATCCTTGCCCACAGGGGATTCTAAAATTCCAAAGAAAAATCTTCGCGAATAAAAAATGTAAGGGAAGGTAAGCTATTTTTACCTCCCGGAACTCCATTGTTCATTATTTTCCACAATTATTGCACAGGACGAATCGTCTTCAATGCTCATTGGAACAGGCATTCGTTCCTTGCCAACAACCAAAAAATAACACTATGGAATTCATTTTTTCAACTCGAGGTATACCGGGCAATGGTCGCTTTGTTTTACGTCAGGATAAATATCCGCTTTCAGTATTTTGGCCGCGAGGTTATTGGTGACATTGATGTAGTCAATTCTCCAGCCTTTATTATTCAGGCGAACCGTAGGAAAACGCTGACTCCACCAACTATACCTGTGGGGTTCGGGATTTAATTTGCGAAAACTGTCGGTCCACCCGCTATTCAGAAAAGAGTCCATCCAGGCTCTTTCCGCCGGCAAAAAACCGGAAGAATTTTTATTTCCTTTCGGATCATGAATATCAATTTCTTTGTGGGCGATATTGTAATCGCCGCAGAGGATTAATTTGGGATGTGATTTCTTGAGTTCCGTGAGGTAAATGAAAAATTCATCTAGCCATTTATATTTAAACCCCTGCCGTTCATCTCCTGAAGTTCCCGAAGGGAAATAGGCATTGATCAGACGTATGTCGCCAAAGTCCATCTGAACGACCCTTCCTTCTTCATCGCTCACCTGATGACCGGTTCCATACACTACATGATCAGGTAGTATCTTAGTGAAAACGGCCACTCCGCTATATCCTTTCTTTTGCGCGCTGAACCAATAATCATGGTAACCCAGACATGTAATTTCTTCGTGAGCCACGTTGTCCTTGCTTGCCTTGGTTTCCTGAATACAGATGATATCTGCAGGATTTGTTTTTATCCAATCCACCAATCCTTTTTTCATGGCAGAGCGGATGCCATTAACATTATAACTGACAATGCGAAGGGATGACATATGATGATTTGTATTAAATTCGACCTGCAATTTAATCTTTGTCAACTATTGAAAGTTCATGGCCATAACTGAAGACCAGCCTGTTATTTCTTCCAAACAGCCTCTATACCTCGAAGGCCCGCAAAGCAGGCGATTTGAACTCAGGTTTGCTTTTAAGGTTTTTTGGCAAATCATTAAGGGAAACCGGTCCCTGTATTTTGTGGGACCCTGTATTACGGTTTTTGGTTCGGCAAGGTTTAAAGAGGATAATCCTCATTATGCTGCTGCGCGGGAATTCGGGAAAAGAATTGCGGGTATTGGGTTTACGGTAATGACAGGGGGTGGGCCGGGAATCATGGAAGCCGCTAACCGCGGGGCTTTTGAGCATGGCGGTGCTTCTGTGGGTTGCAATATCCGGCTGCCGTTTGAACAACTGCCCAACCGGTACATGCACAAAAGTATTACGTTTGACTATTTTTTTATCCGCAAAGGAATGATGCTTAAATATTCCTACGCCTTTATTGTAATGCCCGGAGGTTTCGGCACTATGGATGAATTTTTCAGCACACTCACGCTCATTCAAACCAAGTCCATCACCCAGTTTCCGATGGTATTATTTGGTATCGAATTTTACCGGCCGCTCATGGATACCATTGAAATGATGAAAAGGGAAGGAACTATTTCTGAAGAAGATCTTAGCCTGGTTAAGTTTACGGATAATATTGACGAAGCTATGGCCCACATCAATAGTTATCTCTCTAAAAATTACGAAATTGAAAAAAAGCGAAAGCCATATTGGTGGCTACTGGAGAAATAATATCGGTTAATTTATTCTCTTTCCTACGGGAAAACTAAGTCCAAGATTAAGCATCATTTCATAGGTGCCGAATGCTTGTCTGGCAGTTCCCTCATAAATCTTTAGCCCCGAGTACCGGGCATAATCCAGCTTGTTCGTATATTCCAGATAAATGTATTTGAAGAAAGTGGCCCGGATAGCGCCCTCGGCCCCTATATTCCAACCACCAAACTGGAAATGCGGATCATTTTTCGGCTGGTCAAAAAATTTATTCTCAACATGCGGGATCACCGGACCGATACCCGCTTTACCAAAACCGTCAATCTGAATGGTCTGTTTTTTATTGGCCAGCAAACGCCAGCGTTTCACGATATTGAAAAGCAGAAAATTTGCCCCGTTATTTAAATAATAAAAGGAGCTGCTATCGGCCGTACCGTTGTCCCTGAAAATCAGGTGCCCGTCATAAGCCTTGTTATTTATTTTCCCAACTATATGAACCAATTGATCATCGCCAAACAGGAATTTCGTGTGGTCGAAATT
>PLEB01000190.1 GCA_003136915.1 Chitinophagaceae bacterium | reverse complement strand
TGTATAAATTTTATGAACCTCGCCACCGCCCGTTCCGCCCGGCGGGCCAAAGAGATAGGGTTGCGAAAAGTATCAGGAGCATTGAGGGGCCAGCTAATCAAACAATTCCTGGGAGAATCCCTGTTCATTTCTTTTTTTGCACTTTTGTTGGCAATTGCTTTGGTTGTGTTGGTTCTTCCGGGATTCAATGAGCTTTCAGGAAAAAATCTGTCCATTCATTTCACGGATGCCAATCTTTTGATCACTCTGTTCGCCATCGCATTATTCACAGGTTTGATTTCCGGAAGCTATCCTGCTCTTTTTCTCTCCGGCTTTCAGCCAGTCAAAGTGTTGAAAGGAAACATAAAATCAATGGGAGGAAATCTCATATTCAGGAATGCCCTGGTAACAACGCAATTTATTGTTTCGATTCTGCTGCTGATCGGCACGGTGGTCATTTATAATCAGCTTCAATTCATCAGGAATAAGGACCTGGGATTTGATAAAGAAAACCTGCTGTGTATGCCGATGANNTTACCAATCATTTCACTATAGTTTCCGAATTGCCAACGAATCTCTTCAGTGGCACAATCAGTGTATTCTGGGAAGGAAAGGATCCGAAATCCCAGGTTGTAATTCCCTCCATGGATGTAAGCGAGGATTTTGTTTCTGTCTTTCAGATGAAAGTATTGAAGGGCCGTGATTTCTCTACCACATTTAAAGCGGATTCCAACAATTATATCGTCAATGAAAAAATGGTGCAGGTCATGGGCAGGACCCTGGATGATGTAGTCGGGAAACCACTTAGCTTCGGAAATGTAAAAGGAACGATCATTGGGGTGGTTAAAGATTTTAATTTCAAACCCATTCAGCAAGCCATTGAACCCCTTGTATTGCGTCTGAACAGATACGGCGGGATCGTTGTAGTCAGAACAAAACGCGGAACAACCGAAGCGACGATCAACTCATTGGGAAAAATAAGCCGGGAGCTCAACCCCGCTTATCCATTCTCCTACAATTTTCTTGACCAGGATCTGAACAGTCTTTACCAGGGAGACCAGAAGATGGGCAAGATCTTCAACTTATTTGCGCTGCTTGCCGTATTTATTTCCAGTTTGGGTCTATATGGTTTATCTGCATTCATGGCTGAACAGCGCACAAAGGAAATCGGCGTGCGAAAAGTATTGGGTGCTTCAATATTCAGTATTGTTTACTTGCTGTCAACCGGTTTTACCAGACTGATCATTATAGCCATTGCAATCTCTATCCCGCTATCCTGGTTTGCGGTCAGTCGCTGGCTGGAAACATTTGCTTACCATATTCATATCAACTGGATCATTTTCCTGATTGCACCATTGGCAGCTCTGATGATTGCGTGGCTGACGGTCAGCTATGAATCCATCAAAGCAGCCATCGTTAATCCGGTAAACAGCCTTCGGTCAGAATGAGCTTCGAATTGAGGCATACCGCATTCCAGGTTCAGTGTTCAGCGCAATTACCCAAAGCTCATCTTGTAGTCCACACTTACTTTTCCTTTTGAAATATCATCCAGTTTGCTCCGGAGCAATTTTCGCTTGAGGGGCTTAAGGTAATCGATGAAGAGCTTGCCTTCGATATGATCATATTCATGAAGGATTACGCGGGCGGAAATCCCGTTGAAGGTTCTTGTATGCATTTGGAATTCTTCGTCAGCGAATTCAATGGTCACTTGTTCATTACGGAGGATTTCTTCACGAATCTTGGGGATGCTCAGGCAACCCTCGGCATAGGACCAGGGCTCACCGTTTGATTTGAGCATTTTTGCATTGATAAAAACCTGTTTGATCCCCGGACCGTCAGGATACTTATCTTTTTCGTCTTCTCCAAGATTATTGAAGATCTGGGTGCTATCCACCATAAAGAGCCGGATTGGCTTATTAACCTGGGGCGCTGCCAGACCAACTCCGCTGCTTTCATACATTGTTTCCCACATATCCTCGATCAGTTTTTGCAGGCCGGGATAATCGGGCGCTATTTCCTGCCCCTTAGTTCTTAATACCTGGGAACCGTATGCGACTATCGGTAAAATCATTGGCAAATTTAATAAAACCCGATGAAAACGTTGATGGNNCGGCGACTTTTTTTAAGACCCATTTCAAGCATTGCGCGCGATGCCATAACGGAAGTATGGCGTTCGTCAACCGGCAGAACAGGTATTTCAGGGAATTTCCTGCGGAGTAGTCCGATGATCCGGTGCACATGAGGCGTTGCATCCGTGGGACTATCATCCAGATTTTTCGGATCGCCTATCAGGATGAGTTCAACCGTTTCTTTCTTAAAGTAGGTTTCCAGGAAAGTGAAAATCCGCGCAGATTCAATGGTCGTTAGCGCCGTTGAAATGATCTTCATCGGATCCGTTACGGCAATGCCCGTTCTTTTGAGTCCGTAATCAATTGCCAGGATACGCGGCATGAGCACTCAATGTTTATGGGTAGTGATAATATCCGTGATCACAAACAAGGCAAACATCACACTGGCAATCCCATTGGCAGTCATGAAGGCCAGGTTTACCCGGCTCAGGTCCTTGGGTTTCACCAGTGTGTGCTGGTAAATCAGCATCCCGATAAAGAGCAGCATGCCAAACCAGTACCAGTAGCCGAATCCACCGAGGATGCCGGCAGCGAATACAAACAGGGCGCTAACCGCATGCAGGACGCTGGAAATAGTAAGTGCATTCCTGATCCCGAAAGAAGCGGGAATAGAATGAAGCTGCCACGATTTATCAAATTCTTCATCCTGTAAAGCATAAATGATATCGAACCCGCTGACCCAGCAAATCACCGCTCCGGAAAATAAAAGCGGCAGAACTGCAAAATATCCCGTAACAGCCAAAAATGCGCCAATCGGAGCGAGCGACAAACCTGCTCCCAGCACCAGATGGCATAATGCGGTGAAGCGTTTGGTATAACTATAAAATAAAATGACAAACAAGGCGACCGGTGAAAGAAAAAAGCAGAGCGGATTGATGAACCAGCAACTGATCATAAACAATATGCAGCAAACAATAACAAACCTTAATGCGCTATTGGGTGCAATGATGCCTTTTGGAATTTCCCGGATCGCAGTTCTTGGATTTTGCGCATCAAACCGGCGGTCCAGAAAACGGTTGAATGCCATGGCAGCGCTACGAGCACTGATCATGCAGATCAGTACAAGAATAAATTTTATTGCCAGAACCCTGAATGTAAGAGGATGTGCTTCTGAAAATAATTCCTGATGATAAACGCCCAGGAAAAATCCGATCATTGCAAAAGGAAGTGCAAATAAAGTATGCGAAAACTTGACGAGACTGAGGTAGTTTTTAACCTTGTTCATTATGAATGAAGTTAATATGAAAATCTGTAAATGTGGAAATTGGCACACAATGTATTTCCTTTTCACATGTACACATTAACCATGTTCTCAAAAACCCCGCCTCACCAGTTCCCAAAGCACAATGCCTGCGGCAACCGAAACATTCAGGGAATGTTTCATTCCGTATTGTGGGATCTCGATGCAGTTATCACAATGGGCCAATACCTCCTCACTTACTCCTTCCACTTCATTACCAAATATCAGGACCATGCTCTCGCCTGCCTGCCGGCTAAACGATTGAAGCGGTATGCTTCCTTCTGCCTGCTCTACTGCCACGGTGCGATAACCCGAATCGCGCAGTTGCCGGACCGCGTTCACCGCGGAATCCCTGTATTCCCATTCAACCGTCTCCGTGGCTCCAAGGGCTGTTTTATGAATATCGCGGTGGGGAGGTTTTGGCGTGTACCCACAGAGAAAAATTCTCTGGGCAAGAAAGGCATCAGCCGTTCGAAAAACGCTTCCTACATTATGCATGCTGCGGATATTTTCCAGCAACAGTATCACCGGCAACTTTTCTGCACTGCGGAACTCATCCGCGCTTTTACGGGGCAGTTCATCCATCCGAAGTTTCCGCATGATGCAAAGATAAAGGTACAAGCTGTAATCAATCCGGGCTAAAACCCGGGCGAGATGGTTTTTTAAGTTGTTCACACCAGGGAAAACCCTGTTTTTTTTGAAGATCGCTTCCTTACTTTTGCCGCATTCCGCAATCATGTCCGCCATTTTAAGGCATGCGGAGGCCGCCCATGTCCAAAAGTTCCGAAGACACTCCTTTGATGCAGCAGCACAGGGCTATTAAACAAAAATATCCTGATGCCATTCTCTTATTCCGGGTCGGTGATTTTTATGAAACTTTTGGGCAAGATGCGATCCTGGCTTCCGGGATACTCGGCATCACGCTGACCAAAAGAAATAACGGCGCCGCTTTTTCGAGTGAGCTTGCCGGATTTCCTCACCATGCACTGGATACTTATCTGCACAAGCTCGTAAAAGCCGGCCACCGCGTCGCCATTTGTGATCAGCTGGAAGATCCCCGGCAGGCCAAGGGCATTGTAAAAAGAGGCGTGACCGAATTGGTAACACCGGGAACTGCAACGCAGGATAAGCTACTGGAGCACAGGAGCAATAATTTTCTGGCCGCGGTTCATTTTTCAGATCATCTCCTGGGCATTGCATTCCTGGATATTTCTACCGGAGAATTCTTTGCTGCAGAAGGACCCGCGGAATACATCGATCAGTTGCTGCAAACCCTGAATCCGGCAGAAGTGATCTTCCAGCGCAACCAGCAGAAAACATTTAAAACAGCATTCGGCGACAGGTTCTATACTTATTCTCTCGAAAGCTGGATCTTCGATCACCAATATGCAAAGGAGATACTGCTGAAACATTTCCAGACCCATTCGCTTAAAGGATTTGGCATGGAACACTTCGTTGAAGGCGTTATTGCCGCCGGCGCCATCCTCCATTATCTCAAAGACACCGAGCATCCGCACCTTCAGCATATCAACAGCATTCAATGCATCGACAGGAAAGATTATCTGTGGATGGACAAATTCAGCATCAGGAACCTTGAGTTGCTTCCTTCGGGAGAACATGGGTATTCATTGCTGCAGGTGCTGGACAACACCGTTTCCGCCATGGGAGCCCGTCTCATGAAACGATGGATGCTGATGCCTCTTAAGGATCTGGTTCCGATCCGGGAGAGGCAGGATCTTGTTGAATTTTTCATCCGGGAACCTGAGCTTCGCATCCGGCTTTCACAACATATCCGGCAGTGCGGCGATATGGAAAGGATGCTGGGCAAAATTCCTTCAGGAAAAATTAATCCGCGGGAAGTGTTACAACTTGCCCGCGGACTAAAAGAGGTAGCAGGGATTCAACAGCGCTGTGCCGACACATCAGATCCCTACCTAATGAGGCTAAACAGTTTATTTAACCCATGTCCTTTGATAGCGGATCAGATCCTGGAACAGCTGGTGGAAAATCCGCCTGCCCTCGCTGCAAAAGGAAATGTGATCCGTAAGGGCGTTCATGCTGAACTGGACGAACTCAGAAGTATTGCATCCGGCGGAAAACAATACCTTGCTGAGCTCCAGCAAAGAGAATCCGAACTTACAGGCATCAGCTCCTTAAAGATCAGTTTTAACCAGGTGTTCGGCTACTATCTTGAGGTTACAAATATTCATAAGCATAAAGTTCCCGACACATGGATCCGGAAACAAACCCTTACCAATGCCGAGCGGTATATTACGCCGCTNNTTAAAAGAATATGAAGAAAAGATAACAGGCGCCGAAGAAAAAATTCATATCCTCGAGACCCAGGTTTATGACCGGCTGATCCTTTCTTTACAGCAGTATATTGCCCCTATGCAAATAAACTGCAATGTCCTCGCCACCCTGGATTGCCTGCTTTGCTTTGCCCAGAATGCGCTTCAGTTGAATTATAAAAAGCCGGAGTTGCACACGGGAACTGAATTGCAACTTAAAGACAGCCGTCACCCTGTAATTGAAAAAACGCTGCCTCACGGAGAAGAATATATTCCGAATGATCTCCTCTTAGATCCGGAAACGCAGCAGATCATTATCCTTACGGGCCCAAATATGAGCGGTAAGAGCGCCTTGCTCCGGCAAACTGCACTTATTACCCTGATGGCGCATATGGGTAGTTTTGTTCCGGCCTCCCAGGCAAGGATACCACTTACAGATAAAATTTTTACGCGGGTGGGCGCTTCGGATAATCTGAGTGCAGGAGAATCCACCTTCCTGGTCGAGATGAATGAAACGGCCAGCATTTTGAATAATATAACGGAGCGCAGTCTGATCATCCTCGATGAGATTGGACGCGGCACTTCCACCTACGATGGAATTTCTATTGCCTGGAGTATTGCTGAATTCCTCCAGCATTCGCCCAGTAAGCCAAAAACACTATTTGCCACACATTACCACGAACTCAATGAACTGGAAAATAAATTTCCAGGCATTAAAAATTATCATATCACCAGCCGGGAACTCGGCAATAAGATTATCTTTCTGCGCAAGCTGGCACCCGGCGGAAGTACGCATAGCTTCGGCATACATGTAGCAAAAATGGCTGGCATGCCCGCGGATCTCATTGAACGGGCAAAACAGATACTGAA
>PLEB01000278.1 GCA_003136915.1 Chitinophagaceae bacterium | reverse complement strand
TCCACTTCCGCGATGCTGATATTTCCCGCCTTGACCATAGAAGTCGAAAAATTCCTCGTGGTTTTTCGAAACAGCAGGTTACCCAGGCTATCTCCTTTCCAGGCTTTCACAATGGCGAAGTCTGCATGCAACGCAAGTTCCATGAGGTACATCTTGCCATTGAATTCGCGGATTTCCTTTCCCACAGCGATCTCTGTGCCGTATCCTGCAGGCGTATAAAAAGCAGGAATTCCCATGGCCGCCATCTGGATGCAGGTAGCGAGTGTGCCCTGCGGTATAAGGTCCACTTCCAGTTCACCGTGCAATAACTGACGCTCAAACTCCGCATTCTCGCCAACATAAGAGCTGATCATTTTCTTTATCTGACGGGTCTTCAGCAAAAGTCCCAATCCGAAATCATCTACGCCGGCATTATTGGAAATGCAGGTGAGGTTTTTCACACCGGTTTTGATCAGCGCATGAATACTGTTCTCCGGGATCCCGCACAAACCAAATCCGCCGAGCATGATCACGGCATTATCCGGAATGTCTTTAACGGCTTCCCGGGCGCTTCCATAAACTTTATTCATACAAGCAGATTTAAGAATAGGCCAGTCATTTAAACCGGGNNCCGGGAGACAGCATGCGCGCGGGCTTTGGATTAAACAGATCATTCCGGTGCAGGTTTTCAAAGGCAGCCATAGTATCCAGAATATTTTTGCTCAGGTCAGGCCGGGATGCATAAAAATCCAGGCTTTTCCGGAACTTTTCTTTCGTTATACCGTGCAATTTAAATATCGTTTCATAGAGTTGCAAAGTTTCCAGCTTTACGTTGCGGTGGACGGAATCCTTTTTCAGAGAATCTTTCAGGATATATTGGGTAGCGAATTGATCGGCCATGATCACGTCCAGCAGGATCGGCCTCATCGAATCGGGTTGAATAATATCCGAAGGCACGGAAGTCCGGTCCGTGCAGGCAAAGAAACCTAAACAAAAAATAAATGCGGGCAGGACTTTCATTGAAGATCCTGTTTATACCGGTTGAGGTTAGATATATCCAATCGCGATAACAAATCCAGGGCCCGGCTTTTTTCATCCGGCGTTCCTTTCTTAAAAACATTCGAAATTTCTGATCCTTTTCCCTGGAAAAAAAACTGCATGAACATAATATTCGGGAACTCCGTATTGATATCATTCAATCCACTAAGGGCACTCATCAGCGCCGTGCGTGCATCATTTTCATGATCGTACATCTGGTCAAGTCCCTGGCGGTAATAATTATAAATGGCGTCATGCAGTGGATTGTATTTGGTATCGGTTAGGTTTTCCATCAGCCAATAGCGGTTACGCACACCGTCAAATGGTTTCCAGCCGCTCACGGAACTTCCTTCCGGCGCATTGTTCACGATGTTCAGCGCTTTCTGAAAATAGGGATCGCCGCCACGCAATCCGAAGGAATCAAAATCAAGCCCGAGGATCGTATATACGTAATAAGCAAAAATGGCGGTAAGGTTTGCGGCCAGCGGGTCGGTTCCCTGCACCCGGTTTTCATTGAAATCCAGGGTCTGAAACTGAATATACTTGAAGTTGACCGATTCGTCCATGAAATTGATCAGCGGACTCTGGTAGGTAGAATTAAATATGGGACGGCCGGCCTGCACGGTAAGGGAGGCCGAATATGTATTGACGTCCTGCGAGCCACTCAGGTTCAGTAAAAAATTACAGACGATCTTTTCATTGCTGCCGAAAGTTTCGCTTGTCCACTTGCGGTTATTCAGAAAATCGTACAGCGCTGTTTGGAGGGTTTGAAATATGTGTTTATCCACCTGCGAACTTATTCGGTTAGACAAAACCGTTACATTGGCCTGGAGCTCCTGGCTCCTGACCTTCGAGGCGCTCAACACAAAAAGAAAGAGCACTATCAGGATTCTTCTTCGCATCACAATAATTTTATAATCCTGTCAACGATATCTTTTGCAACTTGTTGTTTTGGTTTTTGATCAAACCTGGTTTCCTGTCCGTCCTTCTCAAAAATTGTGATCTTGTTGGTATCAAAACCAAATCCTGCCCCCGGATCATTCAGGGAGTTCAGTACGATCAGATCCGCGTTTTTGGACTGCAGTTTTTTCCGGGCATAGGCGGTTTCATCATGGTTCTCCAGTGCAAACCCGACCAGGATCTGTCCTGCTTTTTTCTGTTCGCCTAAAGATTTTAAAATATCCTTTGTTTTGGTTAGTTCCAGGGTCAGCGTCTCAGAATTCTTTTTGATTTTTTCCGATGAAAAGGAAACAGGCGTATAATCTGCCACGGCGGCAGACAACACGGCAATGGATGTTTTTGGAAATAACTTTATGCAGGCCTGATACATATCTTCGGCAGATTCAACCGGAACAACATGCACCCCGGGTATGCTCACCTCCAGCGTGGAAGGTCCTAATACCAGTTCTACTTCGGCTCCGCGGACTGCCAGCTCCCGGGCAATGGCAACGCCCATTTTTCCGCTAGACTGATTTGAGATATACCGTACCGGATCCAGGGGCTCCTGGGTTGGGCCGGCAGTAACCAGGGCCTTTTTTCCCTCTAGTTGCCTGCTAAAAAAAAAATNNCTCGCCAATTCTCCTTTTTCAACGGGAATCACCCTGTTGCCAAAAGATTGCAGCTTTTCAATATTTTCCTTTGTTGCCGGATGCAGCCACATATCCTCATCCATGGCAGGCGCAACAGCGACGGGACAGGTTGCTGAAAGATATGTTGCCAGTAAGAGATTATCGCAATGACCGCGGGCCATTTTAGCCAGGGTGTTGCAGCTCAGGGGAGCTATCAGCATTAGGTCGGCCCAGCGCCCAAGCTCAACATGGTTGGTCCAGGCATCATCCCGGAACAAATCAACCAGCACTTCATTTTTGGAAATGACGGAGAGGGACAAAGGCGTTACAAAATCTTTTGCTGAAGAAGTGAGGATAATTCTCACATCCGCGCCGCCCTTGATAAGCAGGCGGGTAAGCAGGATGGATTTGTATGCAGCAATACTGCCGCAAACGCCAAGGAGTATTTTTTTCCCCTCTACCATAGGTAAAAATTATGGCCTAGCTGAACAGATCATCCTCGTTCTTGCGATAATAGATCTTATCTTCCATAAACTCCTGGGTAGCCAGCAGTGCAGCGTTCGGCATCCTTTCGTAGGCTTTCGAAATTTCGATCTGCTCCTTATTCTCATGGATCTCTTCCAGGCTGTCAGTATGCGTGGCGAATTCTTCCAGCTTACTATGCAGCTCCTCCTTCATCGAAATATTGATCTGATTTGCTCTTTTTGCAATGATGGCAATGGATTCATACAGATTGCCCGTTTTGTTCTTCAGATCGGTCAGATTTCTTGTTTCGGCCGTGCTGGGAATGTGTGTACTAACTTGTCTTCTTAGCCTGCTCATTTTTTAGTGCTTTTAGCGAGTTATTCGTGAGATCGAGGTAATTCTGAACCTCTGTCTTTAATTTACTTTCCGGAAATCTGTCGATGAAATCGTTGCAGTCTGTCACGACCTGTTCAAAACGGGGCTGCTTTCTATCTTCCAGACTTTTCGTTGCATATTCATACTCCGACCTGATAATATACAACTTATATTCATCACTTTTCTGAGAATCCGGATAAGTGTTCATGAGGATGTTGAAAGTAATGGTTGCCGCTTTTAAATAAAGCGGATTGGTTGCCCTCAGGTTATAATACAAACGGGCGTTTTCAAAATCCTTTTGTTCCAGTTTCGCCCTGCATTTGTCAATGATATCATTGGCCTCTTTCACCCTTTCGGATTCAGGATGCTGGCTGATAAATGCCTGCATAAACCCTATCGTCTTCGTGGTATTGGTTTGATCCAGTTCNNGCTTCGACAAAGCCCTTAAACAGGTTCTCGGCATTGATATAGTCCTTCAGATAAAAGGCTGAATAAGCGTATTTGTACCAGATATCCTCATAATGCTCCGAACCCTTCATCACCCTGTACAGATCATCATACAGCTGCTGGGCATGATTGTAATCCTTGTTCAGGTAGTACTTCTCGGCCATTTTTAGCTTATAATCATAGTCCGTGCTCTTCAAAATCTTTGAAAAACTCTTGTCTTTACTCTGCCAGGCTTTAGGCCAGAGAGAGCAGGAACTAAGGCTTACCGCGAAAATGACTGCCAGAAGTAGTGGTTTCATGAAGCCTGCGAAATTACAATATTTAGGTAGAAAACGAAAATAGGAGGCATTTGAATATGTTAAAGTGCCGGAGTAAATGGTTGACGTTTGACAGTTGACGGTTGACGGACTTCGGGCGCGAATTCGCACCTGATATCGGTCAACTGTCAACCGTCAACAATAAAATGGCCGTTGGAAAATCCAACGGCCATTTTATTTCCTTGCAACGGAATTATCTTTTACGAAGGTTCGGATGCGGAGCAGGTACCGTGTTAGGTCCTTCTTCGCCCGTTCCATCTTTAACGTCGATCGTATTTTCGTCCCCACCTGTTTGACCATACCGGAATATAAAGCGATCAGAGTTGATACCTTCTTTTTCAACCAGGTATTTAATCACTTCATTTACACGGTCCCAGCTAAGCTGCTGAGCAGACTTGCTGGATTCGCCGTAACCGATTACAGCTACCTTACAAGCCGGGTTATTCCTCATTTTATCAGCGATGCTTTCAGCAAGCACTTTGCCATCCTTGCTCAGCGTAACGGATCTTCCTTTGAAGACGATGCTTGGCAGGTCACCAATAGAACACCTGCTCTTGCCAAGGGTACCGAGTCCGCCGGAATCCAACCTTGCATTAAGTTCTTTACAGCATGCAGGATCCGGGCATTTACCTACACCATCTGCGTCAACGGGCTGACACTGTGTTGGGGTAATGAGTTCTTTATCTCTACAGTCAGGAACTCCATCACCGTCTGTATCACGGCTGACGCCATGGGTATCCACAGGACAACCAGCCGGTGTATTGGGCTCGCGGTCAAACTGATCGGTTACCCCGTCTCCATCCGCATCCGGCAGGACAACCTTCGGCAGCTTCATATGCCGCGGAGCATTGATTTCGTTGTAAGCGTAATCCAGCGGGTTGATCCACCAGAGGGGCACAACTGCCCTGTTTCCAAAATTATAGTTCAATCCGACTGAAACGAAATTATAGGCATCATGATCGGTCAGGGCATGAATGTTAGCAGAACCAGTTTCCTGCCATTCCTGTCCATCTATTAAACGGGTTTTGGTTACTGTGACTTTATCTTCGATGGCAACATTAAATTTATCGGAGAGCCTGATTTCGACTCCAGGTCCGAATACAAACACAGGTCTGAAAGGAACCCCAAAAGCCGAAGGTTGGGAAGGATCCCGCTGGGCAACAGTTTCAAAAGAACCATCCATCATACTCTTTAAAGCGCTCTTGACTGCTTTTCTGTTTGAGTAGGTAAATCCACCAGGTCCAAACTGGTTAATAATATTCTGATAATTATAAGGGGTGCCCGTGGCATCCAATAAATTATATTTTGTGGCAAAAGTGCATGCACCGATGCCTCCGAAAGTATAGATAGTTATTACTGATTTTGCCTTATGGAACCGGATATTGTTTAAGGTCACCACTCCTTGTATTGAAAGTTCCTGTATGGTAGTTTTGTAATTATAAAATACAGGATCAACACCCGCCGTATAATACTGTTTGATTACGTTATTTGCGCCGTATCCGTAGTATGAAGGCTGCCAGTTCAATCCCTTGGCCCCCATGTAATCATATTCAGC
>PLEB01000194.1 GCA_003136915.1 Chitinophagaceae bacterium | reverse complement strand
GTCGTTGCCGGAAACATAAAGACAGCCCAGGCCCTGGCGCTTGCGGAAAAATGGTTTGGGAGCATTCCGGCGGGTGAAAAATATCTGAGAGCGATTCCTGCAGAACCGCCGCAGCTTAGCGCCCGGAAAATGGAAATTAAAGCGGACGTTCCTCTGGATGCCTTGTATAAAGCCTTCCATGTCGGTTCGCGCACAGATAAGTCGTATTATTCCATGGACCTTATCACCGAGTTGTTGGGTGGTGGCGGATCATCCCGGCTTTTTCAATCGCTCGTGAAAGAAAAAAAACTATTCAGCAATATAGAGTGCTACCATACCGGCTCATCCGATCCGGGTCTCCTGGTTATAGAAGGTAAACTTATTAAGGGCGTGCGCATGGAAGATGCAGACCAGGCCATTGGGGAGGAACTTAAGAAATTAAGTACGGATAAAATTGAAGAAAAAGAATTGGTAAAAGTGAAAAATAAGACCGAGTCAGCGATCCTGTTCGAAGACATGGGCCTGATGAACCGGGCCTCGAACCTGGCCATGTATGAGCTCATGGGAGATGCAGAATTCATGAATACGGAACTTCAAAAATACAAGGACGTGGCCCGCGAAGAAATCCTGACAGAAAGCCTGTTAGTTTTCGATGAAAAAAATAGCAACAGTTTGTTTTATTATAGCAACAATTAATTTTTTATTGAATGCCCATATTGAACAGAAAAAATGCACCGGTCATTACGGACGCCGTAAAATTCCATCTGGATCTGCCCGCGCATGAAAAGATCTCGCTTCGCAACGGCGTAGATGTTTTTCTCGTGAATATGGGCACCCTGGATACACTCATGATGAATGTTGTGTTTTATGCAGGGAACTGTTTTGAAACTGAGAACCTGGTTGCCTCTGCAACCAATTTCATGCTGAAAAATGGCACGCGGTCAAAAACTGCTTATGAGATCAATGAATATTTTGAATATTATGGCGCCTATCTGAGCCGCCATGCGGCTCATGAAACGGCCGAGCTCTCCCTGCACTGCATGAATAAACATGTTGGTGAATTGCTCCCGGCGGTTGCCGAACTCATCAGCGATTCTATTTTTCCGGAGGAAGAATTGAGGATTTACAAAAAAAACATGCAGCAGCGACTGCAGGTTAACCTGAGGAAAAATGATTTTGTCGCCAGCCGCCTCATAGATGCATACCTTTTTGGCGAAGGACATCCCTATGGCAGGTACAGCACCGCAGCAGATTATGAAGCATTACAGGTGGATCAGCTGAAATCATTTTATGATGCTTACTATAATCAGGGCCGCTGTATGATCTTTGTCGCCGGTCTCCTGCCGGCAGACATGATATCACAAATTGAGAAGCATTTCGGCTCATTACCTTTCGGAGGATCGGCCATCCACCCAATACCCGAAATGCCCCTTCAGCCAGCCGGACAAAAAAAATACCGGATCATGAATGATCCCGATGGCGTTCAGGGTGCAATCCGGATGGCACGTAATTTTCCAAACCGCCATCACCCGGACTTCCAGAAAATGCTTGTGCTGAATAATCTGTTTGGAGGATTTTTCGGATCGCGGCTCATGGCTAATATCCGGGAAGACAAGGGATATACTTACGGAATTCACAGCTACCTTACTAATCTTATTCAGGAAAGCTCACTGATGATCTCAACGGAGGCAGGCAAAGAAGTTACCGAGGACACCCTGAAAGAAGTTTATCTCGAAATGAACCGGTTGTGTAATGAACCCGTTCCTGAGGAAGAACTGCAGACAACCAGAAATTTTATGATCGGAACTTTATTGGGGGATCTTGACGGACCTTTTCAGGTTGCCGGAAGATGGAAAAGCCTGGTGCTGAACGGTCTTACAGAAGACTATTTTTACAGGGGCGTAGATACCATAAAAACCATCAAGCCCCCGGATCTTCAGGAACTCGCAAATAAATACCTCAGGCCGGATGATTTTTATGAGCTTGTCGTAGTGTGACAGCCCCAAAATTCAGTATTTTCACCTAACCAAATTTGCAGTTATGAAAATACTCCTCAGAATAATCATTTCTGCCGTGGTTGCCTTTGGTTTGTCGTATGTACTTAAAGGCGTGCATATAAATTCTTTCGTTACCGCATTTATGCTCGCGATAGTGTTGGGATTGCTGAATATATTTGTCAAGCCAATCCTGATCATTCTCACCTTACCGATCACCATCTTTACCCTGGGTTTGTTTTTATTTGTGATCAATGCGCTGATTATTTTGCTGGCTGCAAAATTCGTTCGCGGATTCCATGTGGATGGATTCTGGTGGGCATTACTTTTCAGCCTGCTGCTATCTGTGCTGACCTCATTCCTTTACAGAACCTCGGTAAATAATTCCCGTTCTTTATGAGGCCCGAAATTCTCATTAACCTGAAGGTTTTGTATGCAATTTGACCGCAAAGATTTATCTGATGACCAGCTGATCTCCCTCTATAAAACCATGTTGCTGCCTCGTCTCATCGAGGAGAAAATGCTGATCCTGCTGCGTCAGGGCCGGATCAGTAAATGGTTCAGCGGGATTGGCCAGGAAGCGATCTCCGCTGCCGTTGTTTCAGCAATGGATCAGGACGAATGGATCATGCCGCTGCACCGGAACCTGGGCATTTTTACCGGCCGGAGGATGCCCCTGCAAAAACTTTTTCTCCAGTGGCAGGGAAGCGCCGAAGGATATAGCAACGCAAGGGAAAGAAGTTTTCATTTCGGATCCAGGGAACACCATGTTTGCGGCATGATCTCCCACCTGGGACCGCAGCTGGCGGTTGCGGACGGTGTTGCTTTGGCTTACAAACTGAAAAAAGAAAACAAAGCGGCTCTTGCATTTACGGGCGAAGGAGGAACAAGTGAAGGTGATTTCCACGAAGCGGTGAACCTGGCCGCTGTGTGGGACCTTCCGGTGATATTTCTGATCGAGAACAACGGGTATGCTCTGAGTACACCGGTTTCCGAACAATACAGATGCAGCACCCTGGCCACCAAAGGCAAGGGCTATGGCGTGGAAGCAATCCAAATTGATGGGAACAATATACTCGCAGTTTATGATACCGTTAAGGGCGTTCGAGATTATTGCATCAGGAAACAAAAACCTTATTTAATTGAATGCATGACTTTCCGTATGCGCGGACATGAGGAAGCAAGCGGTACCAAATATATTCCTTCAGAAATGTTTGAACGCTGGGGACATAAAGACCCCATTTCTTCCTATGAAATACACCTGCTTGAATTGGGCGTTCTGGATGCAGATAATATAAACCAGATCCGGGATTTTTACCGGAAAGAAATTGATCAGGCTATTGATGTAGAGGAGAAACAAATTGTACCCGACAGTGCAAAAGAGCTGGCTGATATGTATGCCCCTGTTCCGGATTTCCCTGAGTCCGAAAATGCACTACCCGCCCCGGAGAGTACAACGGGCCGCCCCGAGAAAAGAATGATTGACGGCATACGGGAAGGGCTCATGCAGAGTATGGACAAACATGAAAATCTGATCCTGATGGGGCAGGACATTGCCGAATATGGCGGTGCCTTCAAAATCACGGAAGGGTTTCTGGATAAATTCGGCAGCGATCGCGTACGCAATACCCCGCTTTGCGAAAGCGCCGTATTGGGTGCGGCATTGGGCCTGAGCCTTGAAGGCTTTAAGAGCGTTGTTGAAATGCAATTCGCCGATTTTGTGACCATGGGCTTCAACCAGATCATTAACAATCTGGCCAAGATCCATTATCGCTGGAATCAACCAGCCGATACCGTTATCCGGATGCCAACGGGTGCCGGTGTTGGCGCAGGACCCTTCCATTCTCAAAGCAATGAAGCGTGGTTTGCCCATACACCAGGACTAAAAGTAGTGTATCCTTCCAACCCGGAAGATGCGAAAGGATTGTTGATAGCCGCTATCAATGATCCCAATCCGGTTCTTTTCTTTGAACATAAAGCACTATACAGGAGTATTAGCGGCCCCGTGCCGGAAAATTATTATCATACGGAAATCGGAAAGGCCAAAGTTGTCCAGGCAGGAAATATGATAAGCATCATAACCTATGGTGCGGGGGTGCATTGGGCCGTTGATATTGCTCAAAAGCAGACCGATGTTTCATTTTATATACTCGACCTGATAACTCTTCTTCCCTTGGATTATGAAGCCATTCGTGAAGCCGTATTAAATACCGGAAAGGTTTTGATCCTTCATGAAGATACCCTGACGGGCGGGATCGGCGGCGAAATCAGCGCCTGGATCACCGAACATTGCTTTGAGGCCCTGGATGCGCCGGTGATCAGGTGTGCCTCTTTGGATACAGCCATTCCTTTCAGCAGGGACCTGGAAAAGAATTTCCTGGCGTCCGCGCGTCTCGAAGAAAGTGTCAAAAAACTCGTTGATTTTTGATTCACTGAGCGTGGGCCTCATTCGCTTTCAGAACCCTTAAGAAATTCCCTCCGAGAATTTTGTAAATGTCTTTCCTGCTGTAACCGCGTTGCACAAGGGCTTCAGTTATTTTAGGGTAATCTTCCACACCATCCAGTTCCCGCGGAGCAGATTCGATGCCATCGAAATCAGAACCCAATCCAACATAGTCAGCCCCCACCAGCCTAACGATATAATCAATATGATCAATGAGGAGCGATAAAGGTGGACGAAGTGTATCAAGATCTTTCTTATAATGCGTAAATAAATATTCCAGGATCCTGGACTCTGGTTTTTTCAGCATGGCCAGAGAATCATGCTCGGCCTTATGAAGTTTTAAGAAATGATCTACCCGGGGAAGATAGGTGCTGTCAATAAATCCGGAATAGAAATTAACCTGGATCACGCCGCCGTTTTTTGCGATTGCTTTTATCTGGTCATCTTTCAGATTGCGGAAAACAGGACAAATTGTGTATACCGAACTATGGGAAGCAATGATGGGTTTTGTTGTGGTTTGAATCACATCCCAGAAAGTTTTTTCTCCATTGTGCGAAACATCAATCAGCATACCCATGTCATTCATCTTTCTTACCACCTGCTTTCCGAATTCATTGAGACCATAGGGCGTAACAATGAAAGAATGCTTTGATTCGTCCGAGGCCGAAGTCGCCCAGGATGTGCTGTTGTTCCAGGTAAGCGTCATATAACGAACGCCCCGTTTGTAAAAACTATCGAGGTAAGACAGGTTATCTTCAATCATATGCCCACCTTCTACTCCTGACAATGCAGCCAGCTTATGATGCTTTACCGCATTCATCAATTCCTTATACGAATAAACGATTTGCATCCGGTCAGGATTCCTGGCAGCAATGGCATACAGAGAATCAAGTTCCTGATTGGCATAGGCAAAAGCGGATCCTTTTCCATAATGGTCATCACAAAAAATGGAAAACACCTGCACGTCCACACCTCCTTGTTTCATCCTCGCCATGTCAGAATAAGTTTGTCCACGCAGGTCAGTATCGAAAGCATAATGATCTTCCACGGCCTTACTCAGGAAGTCATTATGTGTATCAACCAAAATCGCTTTTGCATGAATTTTTAGATAGGNNAGGATTGGGCCTGGATTGCATATTGAAAAAAAAGTAGCAGGAAGCCTAGCAGGTATCTCATATTTAATTCATTTATTCGGAACTTTCCTAAATGTAAACCATTTACCCAGTTATGGATCCGGACATCATCAGAAAATATTGCCTTCAGAAAAAAGCAGTAACGGAATCCTTTCCTTTTGGAGAATCTACCCTTGTGTTTAAAGTAAGCGGAAAAATATTCCTGCTTCTTGCGATGGATGATGTTCCCCTTCAAATGAATGTGAAGTGCGACCCGGAGCAGGCTGAAAATTTTCGTGAAGAATATAATTCCGTAATTCCAGCATATCACATGAATAAAAAACACTGGAACACGGTGGTGCTGAATGGCCAGGTCCCTTCCCGGATGATATGGGAAATGATAGATGCGTCCTATTTGCTGGTGGTCGGTTCACTTCCGGTCAGAGAAAGGAAAAAACTGGGTTACTTATAAATAATAGCGATTTCTTTCAATTTCTTCTTTCACCACATCCGGAACCAAAAAACGGATTGATTTCCCTTCCCGCAGAATATTACGGATATGGGTAGCCGAAATCTGTAATAAAGGCGCTTCTAAAATATAGGGCCGCGCGCCGGGATATTCCGGTAGTAATTCATACCCTGCCCGGATATAAATATAAAACGGCGCCGCTTTAAGGAGTTGTTCGTAATTCTTCCACCGGGGAATATTTTGGTAGCCGTCGCTTCCCATAATAATTGAAAATTCATGCTGCGGATATTTCTCTCCGAGATAAGTGAGAGTATCAATTGTGTAGGAAGGCCTGGGCAATTTAAATTCAATGTCCGAGGCCCTCAAATGGTTCTCGCCTTCTATGGCAATTTTAATCAAGTATAACCGGTGGTATTCGTTGAGCAAGCTTGCCGATGGTTTGAGTGGATTCTGCGGAGAAACAATAAACCACACCTGGCCGAGCTCGGTTGATTGCACCACGTGATTTGCAATGATAAGATGACCATGGTGTACTGGATTAAATGACCCAAAATATAACCCTACCTTCATAATACGTTGTATATCAAGTATATATAGCTTACGCCCGGCCCCGCGGGCCGCCACTCTGGGCCTTCATTTTCCTGCCTGTTGGAAGGAATCCCATTTATCTTCTGGCCTTAAACTCCGGCGGATATTTTTATATGGTTTGCTGGAGCGGCGACCGGAAAGCCACTTATCCCCAGGGAGTGAAATTATAATAAAGGCAAATTAATCAGCAATCAGACCTTATCAGGAAAATAGCGGATCAACAAAAATATTCTCGGCCTCGTCCAGGCGAAGACTGAGGTGGTACCCGGCAACAGCAATAGAAATCGGATCCCCGAGGGGAGCAATCTTTTCAACCTTAATGATCTCCCCGGGAACACAGCCCATCTCCATTAACTTAAGAAATACTTCATTTTTCTCAAACGAATGAATCCTGGCCCTTGAACCTGTTCTTAATTCCGAAAGTCGCTTCATGTGTGAGAACAAAAGTAGCTTTGTTCCCTGAATCGACTTTACGATTTTCGGAAATGGCATGACTGACCCAAGCTCCAAGATCAATTTTTATTTTCCACAT
>PLEB01000100.1 GCA_003136915.1 Chitinophagaceae bacterium | reverse complement strand
CTGGAACTTGAGATCACGAATAAGCACTCCAATGAAAAGGAAAAATATAGCCTCGATCTTCCCGGCATTTACCAAACAAAAAATATCGTGACGGTTTCAGAAGTTGTTTCTGTTTTAAACCAGCGGGGATTCGATATACCGGAATCTGCCGTTCATGCGGGTTTGCAGAATGTAAAAAAATTCACGGGCCTCCATGGAAGATGGGATATTCTTCATGATGATCCACTGTTGGTACTGGACGTGGCCCATAATGAAGAAGGTATGAAGGAAATAGCGAAGCAGATCGAATTGACCTCCCATGAAGAATTGCACCTGGTGGTTGGGATGGTTAAAGACAAGGTCATAGAAAACATACTCCGGCATTTACCTTCCGGAGCAAATTACTATTTTACAAAAGCTCATATTCCGCGTGCTTTGCATGAAACAGAGCTTGCGGCCAGGGCCGAGCGTATTGGATTAAAAGGAAAGGCCTACCCTGAGGTCCGTCAGGCCCTGCAGGCAGCGGTTGACCGCGCAAATGCCAAAGATCTTATCCTGGTTTGTGGCAGTGTATTTCTTGCAGGAGAAGTAAATATCAGGGAGATTGTATTTTAGGGAGCCCGTAAAATAGTGCAGTTACATGCATGCTTTGGATGATCTGGTTATCGGCCAACATCTGCTTTACTTCTTCTACTGAGCGCAGATAAATCTCGATCTCTTCATTGTGATCCAATTGTTGTTCTCTTTCATAGCGGCCGCCTGTTGCCAGGAACATGTGCATCCAATTGTTGTTGGTGGATGGATTGGCACATGTCTTACCTAAATACTCATAACGGTCGAACCGGTAACCGGTTTCCTCCATCAGCTCACGCGCAATGGCCGCTTCCAGCGAAGCATCTGAATCATCCACACATCCTCCCGGGATTTCAAAATTTACTGTATCCAGCGCATACCGGTATTGTCTTTCCAGAATAATTTTGTTGTCAGCCGTAACCGCCACAGCGGTTACCCAGGTCGGAAATTCGTAAACGTAATAAGGATCAATGATCTTTCCCTCTATAGTTTCACAAACATCCTTCCGCACGGTTCCCCAGGTATCATGCAACAGGTATTGGGAGGATAACTTTTTCCAGCGCAGGTCCTTCATATTCATCAATAGTTAAAATCCGTTTTTTTCACGGAAAGTAAGAATATGGGCTACATGGTGCCTCCCATGCCAGGCGTATAGGCCCAGCAGCCACCAAATGGTCACTTCCTTTTGGTTTGAAGGATAAATAACTGTACGGTTCCATTGCAATTCAGAAAGGTTTTTAATTGCCTCATACCAGCGGGCATGAAGGGCGTGTAGCAAAGTAACTGAAACATTTACGGGAATATGCTGAACATCGGGCAATTCTGCCCAGAGCTTTTCTTCGTACGATTTTATGGTGGGATTATTTTCAGTAATACCGAGTTTAATACGGACATAAGCATTCATATGACTGTCCGCAACATGATGCACCAATTGATGAATGGTCCAGCCCCCATCCCGGTAAGGGCTTTGGAGCTGAGCAGTATCCAGGTTCTGCACAGCATATTCCAATTCGGTTGGCAGCTTTCGAAGCTCATTCAGCCACACTTTTTTCTGGTCCTCAGAATATGGTTCTGCCTGGTATTTACCTATGGGATAGCGCGGATCGGGCATAAATGTGGTAATGTGATAATGTGCTGATGTGTAAATGTGAAACTTAAATGCAAAACAGAGAAATATTTTAATCTATTGGTGAGATTTTATTTTGGGAAGTTATCAAACTTGCTTTCACCTTTACACATGAGCACATTTACACATTTACACATTTCCAATCCCCTCATTCCTCCCGCAGCGCCTTGCCCGTAAGCTGAATAAACACATCCTCCAGGTTTGCCTTTTTTACTTCTTTGGGTCTTTCAAAGCCGGTGGCCACAAGATTGTCGATCAACCGGTCGGGGGAATCTTTTGCAATGATCTTACCTGAATCTATTATAGCCACCCGGTCGCACAATACTTCAGCCTCATCCATATAATGCGTGGTAATGATCACCGTAGTTCCGGAAGAACGAATGGAACGGATCAGGTCCCAGAGATTTCTTCTCGCCTGCGGGTCAAGGCCCGTGGTCGGCTCATCCAGGAAAATGATCTTGGGCTGATTGATAAGTGTGGTCGCAATTGAAAACCGCTGCTTTTGTCCGCCGCTTAATTCCTTGTACTTGGCTTTTGCTTTGTCAGTCAGGTTTACTTTCGCCAGAAATTCAGATGGTTTGATATCACGGTTGTACAGTCCGCCGAAAAGCATCAGCAGCTCCGTCAGGTTAAGATTTGGATAATACCCGGAAGTCTGCAACTGGACGCCGATAATTTTTTTTATTTCATCCGGTGATTTGTCCAGATCCATTCCATCTACCATCACTTTACCGGAAGTTTTTTCACGAAGGGTTTCGATGATCTCGAGTGTGGTGGATTTGCCAGCTCCGTTTGGCCCGAGAAGACCAAAGATTTCTCCCTGATAAACTTCAAAGCTGATTCCTTTTACCGCCTCAAACTCACCATATTTTTTGGTAAGCTGATCTATTTTAATGATAACCTCTTTTTCCATGAAGCGGCAAGTTACGGCACACGCGTTAAAAGGCGGAGCATGCGGACCTTTACTTCGAAAAAATCTGGGTAAAAAAGATATTTCCTTTTTTATCCGGCGCATATCCGATACCCGTAAGGGTAAAATCGCCTTCTATATTGCGTTTATGTCCGGGGCTGTTCAGCCATCCATCGACCACTTGCCTGGCATTCATGGGGCCGGAGGCCACGTTCTCGCCAACCGTACGAATTGATCCGAGCGCCTTGCCGATAGCTTTTGCCCTCTCATTAAATCCGCTGTGACCAAAAGGAACCTTGCCGCTGGCCATATCCCTGCTATGTTTTGCAGCAATATCAGATTCCACATCATTGAGCCTGAGTGCAGCCAGGCCATGTTGTTTACGATCTTCGTTCACATAAATTAGTATATCGGATTCCATGGATGAAGCCCGAATGCCGGCATCCCAGGCCCGTTTGGACGACCTGGTATCAGCTACCGCTGCCAGATGCAGACTGTTCGGGGTTGCGTGAACAGGGCATAAGGTAGGGACTGGAACAAAGGCGAAAAAGAGCAAGCCCAGCTGAGGAATTATGCATGTCATGGTAAAAAGTCTGAGCATTTAAAATACAAATCTTTCCTCGTCCCCCTGCTGAAGAAGATTCTTTTTAACATAGTTATCACGATCAGGTTCCAGGGATATTATCTTTGCGGCCGGTTCCAAAACCAGTCAGCATGAAAGTTTTCAAATTCGGTGGCGCCAGCGTAAACAGCATTACAAGAATCCTCAGTCTCCCGGATATTCTCCGCACTTATGCCAATGAAAAAATACTGATCGTGATTTCCGCGATGGGGAAAACGACCAATGCGCTGGAAAAAGTTGCGGAAGCCTTCTACTCAGGAAAAAATGAAATAGCCACTGGGCTGTTTAACCAGATAAAAAAAGACCATCTGGACATCGAATCCGGCCTTGGTTCGTTTCCTCCTGGTTCACGTTCCAGGCTCGGGGATTTTTTTACCGAGATTGAATGGCTGCTTCATGATAAACCAGTTCGGAGTTTCGATTATTACTATGATCAGATAGTAAGCATCGGCGAATTGCTTTCCACTTCCATCATCAGCGATTTTCTAAATAAATCCGGAAAAGGTAACCAATGGATGGATGTCAGAGATATTTTTGCGACGGATGACCGGTTCCGTTCTGCGCAGCTTGACTGGGAAAAAACTGCTGCAGAAATTGAAGCGCAGGTGAAACCTTTATTCAGGAAAACGGATATTGTGTTGACGCAGGGTTTCATCGGATCTACAGACGCCAACGAAAGCACCACCCTGGGAAGGGAAGGCAGTGACTATTCGGCTGCTATTTTTGCAAATCTTCTGGATGCTGAAAATTTGACGATCTGGAAGGACGTGGAAGGAATAATGAATGCAGATCCAAAAGCTTTTCCGGAAGCGCAATTCATACGCGAGCTCGATTACGATGAGGTGATCGAAATGGCTTTTTATGGCGCCCAGGTTATCCATCCAAAAACCATCAAGCCACTGCAAAACAAAAATATTCCATTGTATGTAAAATGTTTTCTCGATCCGAATTTACCTGGTACGCAGATCCGTTCAAAACACATAGCCAATCTTCCGTCCATCATTGTTGTAAAACAAAATCAGACCCTTATCCATTTGCGAACGAAAGATTTTTCTTTTGCCGGTGAAGCGGGAACGGCCCGGCTGTACAGCATCCTGTCCGGATTGCAGATCCAGGCAAACCTGATTCAGACAGGTGCCGTGATCATCTACGTTTGTGTGGATGAAGANNCAGGAAATTTTGTTATCGCTGATCAACAAAAGAGAGATTATTTTACAACAATGGTCGCGCGAAACAGTGCAAACCCTGCTCCGCTAAACTAGGGCACTTCAACCATGATGGTTTGTTTCATTTTAATCGGTACGTTTTTTCCCTGACGGTTGGCAGGTGCCCACAAGGCCATATCGGTAAACGCCTTTTCTATCATCTGATTCATCCGTTCGTTACCACCGCTGATGGCATTCGCGTAAATAGTTTTCCCATTTTCGTCAATAATGTATTCCATCAATATAAAAGCTTTGCTTTGCCCGGGATCGAGTTCCCTAACCATGTCCGCGCTCAACTTATCAATAAAGACCTTGAATGCTTCGTTTCCGCCAGGATATGATGGAAGTCTGTCAACGTTGGTTGCTAGCTCTTCTTCAGGAATAGGTTGTTCAGGATGAGTAATCCTTTGGGCAACCGGCGGAAGACCGGCTTTCACATCTTCAGCGGGCATCTGAACGTCATCCGTAATGTATTCACCCTTCCCGTTCACCACGACAGGAGGGATCTCATGGTTATTTTCAAAATAATAAAAAGCATTTCTCATATTCCTTTCAAACGGAACATATTCGTTGAATTGCTGAAGAAATTTATTGAGGTACGCAACGCTTCTGGGATTTTTGAAATTGACGGGGAAAATATGAACAGGAATAAAATCCTGTCCGAGATCCTTGGCATGAGCAGCAAGCACGTACAGCTCTTCAATTTGTCCGTCAGTGATAGGAATGCATCCGGTAGTCACGCAGCTTCCATGAATATAAATCGCACCACCTGGCTGGGAAAGATCACTCAACAATTTATCAGATGGATTCGGATAATTCAAACCCAGTGATAAGTGATAAAGACTTTTCGGATTGAATTCATTGATATAATAAAATCCTTCCGGCACCTGATAATCTCCTGCCATCCGCTTCGGACCAAGGGACCCGGCCAATGCACAGATCTTATAGGTCTTGAACAGTTTGAATTTATCTGATTGTTTATTCTTAACCCATATTTCCATTTCACTGTCATATTTGAAAGAACGGATATACAGGTATCGGGCAGGCCATACCAGTTGTTTGGCGCGAAATTGCTTCATCAGGGTGTCTTCTTTCCTGCTGATCATTTCACTTACTTTAGGAAGAGATTTCTGATAATCCAGAAAGCGCACGGAATTGACCGATGTCTGACAAAAAACCGGGGACAGGAAGGCGCAGCAAAATAAGAAGGAGATCAGCTTAGAAAAGTGTCTGGTTTTCATCATGCAATGAGATTATGCATTGGTACGGATAAAGTTACCATTAAAACAAAAATTCAGCCATTTTATTATCTTATAACCGTTAATAACTGCTGAAAACCAGATTGTTTTATCTTCACGCCAGAATTGGGAATATGCTCAAAATCGGAATTTTAGGAGGCGGCCAGCTTGGGAGAATGCTTTTGCAGGCAGCTGCGAATTATCCGGTGATCACCCGTGTCATGGAAAATGATCCGGATTGTCCAGCGGCACAGCTTTGTCATCAGTTCATCCGGGGCGATATCCGCAATTTTGATGATGTCTGTCAATTCGGCAAGGGCCTTGACGGCCTATGTATTGAAATTGAATCGGTGAATGTGGAAGCTCTTGAAAAACTGGAGTCTGAAGGCGTCAGCATTTATCCCTCACCCTCCGCACTTCGCATCCTTCGGGATAAAATACTGCAAAAACAATTTTATAAGGAACACGATATCCCGACCTCACCTTTCCTGATCACGCAAAACCGGCAGGAACTTAAAAAGCAGGATACTTTTTTACCCGCCGTCCATAAGATCGGTGCCGGTGGTTACGATGGTCGTGGAGTTCAGCTCATTTCAGATGCCAGGGACCTGGAAAAAGGATTTGATCATCCCTCTGTATTAGAAAAAAAAGTAGACATCCACAAAGAGATTTCCCAGATCGTAGCCATGACCAGAAAAGGACAAACCGCCTTCTACCCTGCTGTAGAAATGATCTTCGATCCCGTGCTAAACCAGCTGGACTATCAGCTCAGTCCGGCTGAAATTCCGCAGCAGATGTTATGGCGGGTAGAGGCCATTGCATTAAAGGTGGTGAAAGACCTGAGGACGCCCGGTATCTTTGCAGTTGAATTATTCATTGCCAAAAACGGAGATGTACTTGTAAATGAAACGGCTCCCCGTGTTCACAACAGTGGTCATCATACCATAGAGGCCAATTATTCTTCCCAGTTTGATATGCTCTGGCGCGTGATGCTTGATTATCCATTGGGAAATCCAAAGCATATCATGCCTGCTGCAATGATAAATCTCGTCGGCCGTGAAGGATATTCCGGTGAAGCACAATACGAAGGGCTGGATGAAGTGCTGAAGATGGAAAATGCATTTCTTCACTTGTATGGGAAGAAAGAAACCAGGCCAGGCAGAAAAATGGGCCATGTTACTTTATTAAGTCCGGATAAATCCGACCTGGTTCATAAAGCCAGGACCATTAAGCAGCAATTGCATATCACCTCTAAACAATCAGTAAATACACTATGATACAAGTGGCCATAATTATGGGCAGCGACAGCGATCTGACTGTCATGCAGCCTGCTGCTGACGCACTTAAGTTGTTCGGTATTGATTTTGAACTAACCATAGTCTCCGCACACCGAACGCCCATGCGGCTGGTTGAGTACGCAACCAAAGCCAAAGAAAGGGGCCTTAAAGTAATCATCGCAGGAGCTGGTGGGGCGGCCCATCTGCCCGGGATGGTTGCATCGCTTTCCACACTGCCCGTAATCGGGGTTCCCATAAAATCATCCAATTCAATCGACGGTTGGGATTCTGTACTTTCTATACTCCAGATGCCCGGTGGCGTTCCCGTGGCAACTGTTGCTCTCAACGGCGCAAAAAATGCCGGCATCCTGGCAGCGATCATCCTGGGTGCTTTCGATGAATCTATATCTGCCAGGGTTCAGGATTTTAAGAAATCCCTGGAGAAGGATGTGCTGCAAAAAATAGAAAAATTAAAAAAAGAAGGATGGCAAAACGGTTTTGATTAGCATGGTAAAAAATGGAACCTCTTTAACGGATATCTATGGAAAATAAAAAAGGAGTCTATAAGCGCCGGGACTTTTTGCAAGATATGGTTAAAGCAGGCACAGCTGGTCTGCTGGTGGGTCCTGTAATGAGAAACCTGCAGCCCGCATCTTATACGGTTCAGCAAATCATTGATCTGATTATAGCGGAAGTTCCCGGAGGAAAATTGCCGGAAACTGTTGACACGATAAAAAGCGGCAGCGGAGACCAGGTTGTTACCGGTATCGTTACCACGATGTTTGCAACGGTTAGGGTAATTGAAGAGGCTGCAAGACGCAAAGCGAATTTCATCATAGCGCATGAACCGACTTTTTATAATCACACCGACGATTTGAATTGGGTACAGGATAATCAGGTGGTAAAGGAAAAGCAGAACCTTCTTGAAAAGCACCAGATTGCCATCTGGCGTTTTCATGATTACTGGCACCGGATGAAACCGGATGGAATTTTATATGGCGTGTTGCAGAAGATGGAATGGCTTGAATACTCACCCAAGGGAGAACCAAGTTTTCGGGTGCCCGAACAATCGGTTGGTGAAATTGTGTATCAACTGAAAACAAATCTCGGCATCCCTCACCTTCGGGTGATCGGTAACCTGACAACGCCCTGCAGCAGGATCGCGCTGATGCCGGGTGCAGGGGGAGGACAGAAGCAGGTAGACTTTCTGGTAACATCAGAAGCGGACCTGCTTATTGTTGGTGAATCGAGTGAGTGGGAAACCCCTGAATATGTACGGGATGCCCGAAGTTTCGGAAAGGCTGTCACCATGATCATTCTGGGTCATTCTTTCAGCGAAGAACCCGGAATGGAATATCTTGTTCAATGGCTCAAACCCAAGGTTCCCGAAATACCGATTTCGCATGTTGCTTCGGGCGAAGCGTTTATGTGGTTGTGAAGCCAACCGTCAACTGTCAACTTTCTCTAATCACCACAAACTCCTGTTCCAAAGTGCACGAATTCTTATAAATAAGATCAAAGAATGCTTTTCCATAAGCCGCGTACCAGGGAATGAAATTCTCAACCCTTTCCTGGAGGCTGTTGAATGGGAACAATGCTTCACGAATTTCGTGGATCTTATCCCCGGCTTCCGCAAAGTTTCTTTTTTCGGCACGGAGTACTTTTTTTTCCAATTCATGTACGCCCTTCAGGGCCTTACTGCGCAGGGATTCCACGTGCAAGGCCAGCGATATATCCACCGCACTTGAAATTTGCTTTAGGGAATCATAATACGCCTGAAGTTGCCGGATTTCATGCTCAAGGCTCAATTGGTTACCGGAATGATTTTTTACTGTTTGACTTAGAATGATTTCTTCTTTCAGAAAAATCATTTCCGGGCTGAGTCCGGCCTTTTCCATCTTCGTACTCAAGGATTCACGGATCAGTAAGAAAGAATTGCGCAGGATCAGCACGGGAAAAGGAACATTATAGTGATCAAACAAGGGTTTTAATTCCAGCCAGTATGCTGCCTCTCCTCCCCCGCCAACAAAAGCAATATCGGGAAGAATGGTTTCCTGAAACATTCCCCGCAGAATAACGTTCGGACTAAAACGTTCGGGGTATTGATCCAGTTCGGCTTCCAATGCTTCGGGCGAAAAAGAAATCCCGCAATTATTTACATGATATAGTCCGTCTTTCAATTCAAACCGCTCCCTCAAGTCCTCTTTCATGTAAAAGAGATTGATTTCCCTGGGGTTTGCCTGAACCGTATAATTTGCTGATAATTTTTTAATGGTCTCTTCTGTGATCTGAAATGGAATATGCCTGAACAGATCATCTCTGAAAACCGGCTTCATCCTGGCCTTCAGACGGTTGTCATCAGCGATCAGCACGATCAAACCAAGTTCNNGTAGTATGATTTCAGTAATTGAATCAATTCAGGACCGTAAGGACGCGCCGCAAACTCTCCCTCTATACGCTGCATGATCTTATCCAGTCCCTTGGTCTTCATTCTACCTACTGCGCCGGTTTGCCTGGTGTTCCATTCAATTTTCTCCGCATCCAGGTAAATATGCCCCAGCTCATCAAGGTCCGCATCTTCGCTCCCCATATAATAAACGGGAATAAATTTTTTGTGCGGGAATCTTGCGGAGAGGTCCTCGGCCAATTTAATAACATGAAGTATTTTGTATATGAAATACAAGGTTCCGGTGAAGATCGCTGGTTGGTGAGCGGTAGTAATGGTAAAAGCATCATTTTTCCGCAGATGCTGTATATTATTATTAACGGCCTCCTTTACAGGATGACCATTATACTGATCCTCAATTACCCGGACAAGCGTATTTCTGTCGGTCGGAAATTGCTCTCTGGCACGAATGGAAGATTCTATTCCTGCCAGAGAAATGGGATGGCTGTAAAAAGACTTCAGAAAATCACTGCCTTTCAGGTAATCGGTTACCAGTTTGGAAAAATACCCTGTTTGCTCGTAAGGCAGTCTGTTGGCTGTAAAATTCATAAACTGATTAAGTCAGATATCCTGGGTCCCTTTCGTTTCAGCGGTAATCTAACAGCAGAATGTTTCTTTTGTTCAATTTCCCAAATCTTCTCAAACCACTTCTCCTTCCAGGTCAAAATCATAGGCCTGGGTAACCTTAACCTGTACAAATTCACCGACNNCCTTATTTTTTTCATAAGAGATTTCCTGTTGCACTTCCATTATTTCCTGCGCCCTTTTTTCTTTATCTGCCGGGGAAACATCATCTCTCAAGCCGAAAGCACCTGTTCCCTCCTCGTGGGAATAGGTGAATATACCAACCCTGTCGAAACGGTGCTCCTGAAGAAATCCCTTTAATTCTTCCACGTCTTTTTGCGTTTCTCCAGGAAATCCGGCAATCAGCGTGGTTCGCAAACAAATTTCCGGAATCTTTTCCCGGATAGCATGAATAAGGTCGTTCATTTCCCTGCGCGTTATTTGGCGGCGCATGGCCCGGAGCATTTCATTGCTAGCATGCTGCAAAGGCATATCCAGGTAATTGCAAATATTACTCCGATCCCTGATCACATCGATAACTTCTAATGGAAACTTTGAAGGATAAGCATAATGAAGCCGGATCCATTCCAGTCCTTTTAAATCAGCCAGACGGTTCAAAAGATCAGGTAGCGCCCTTCTCCGGTAAATATCCAATCCGTAATAGGTGAGTTCCTGGGCAATGAGCATGACTTCCTTTACGCCCATCCTCACCAATCCTTCCGCTTCCTGAACAATGGTTTCGATCGGTTTGCTTATATGCGGTCCGCGCATCAGGGGAATTGCGCAAAAAGCGCAGGTACGGTTGCAACCTTCTGAAATTTTCAGATAAGCATAATGTTGCGGAGTGGACAATAACCGCTCTCCGATCAGCTCCACCTTATAATCCGCGTCCAATTTCTTTAGCAGGAATGGAAGTTCCATTGTTCCAAACCATGCATCCACTTCCGGGATCTCTTTTTCGAGATCGTCTCTGTATCGCTGGCTCAGGCATCCCGTAACATATACCTTATCAAGCCTGCCTCTCTTTTTTAATGCGACCTGCTCCATGATGGTATTCACGGATTCTTCTTTGGCTTTGTCAATAAAGCCACAGGTATTTACCACAACGATATTATGGTCCTTTCCTGCATTTTCATGAACAACATCAATCTGGTTGGCAAGAAGCTGACCGCTCAGCACCTCACTATCCACCATATTCTTGCTGCATCCCAGGG
>PLEB01000086.1 GCA_003136915.1 Chitinophagaceae bacterium | reverse complement strand
AATGTACTGCCCTGCAGGAGTAAACTGAACGGAATTATCTTCACCTGATTTACCACCCCAGTTTGCCTCAAAATTCCCTTTCTCCTTTTCCCACTTTACGACTTTGGCTTCCGGATATTTGCTTTGAAGCGCTGATTTTACATCTGAAGGAACCTCCCTCGTCTCTAATTCCTGTGCTTCTGTGTTCCTAAAAACCAACAGGAAAATGAAGAGAAAGATTGAACCGGGTTTCATAAGGACTTACTTTTAAAAACCAACATACAATTTGAATCTGAAGGAATTCTGCAGGATCGTTTGAAGACGGAGATCTTCTTTCCGGATAATTTGTTTTTTTTAGCCAACCTCCCAACCAAAGATTGTTAAAGGATGGTCTACTAATGTGGTAACGAATTAAATCGTCCGTTGCCGTGTTCAACCTATGAGAGATAAGGTTTACATGCCGGAGCAATTCGGGAATAAATTGGAAATCTACCGTCAAAGAATTTTCTCGCGGGAGCTTATCATGGCCTTTGGCTTATTTCTTTTTGCCCTTATCTTATTTGGTTACCTCACCCGGGAGGTCCTTCTTGAAAAGCAGGATTTATTTGACATTACGGCATTCAGTTATATGGAAAGTATAGATTCTCCCGCGCGCACCCAGGTGGCGCTTTTCCTGTCTTTTTTCGGCACCGGGAGCTTTTTAATACCGGTTTACCTTGCTATGATAATTTATTTTATCCGCACCCAACGGATGCATTATGCTATTCAGATTTTTGTTATATCCTTTTCCAGTCTTTTATTGGGCTGTGTGCTAAAAGATATCTTCCGTAGACCGAGGCCCCTGCTTCAGCACCTGGATGCGGCCGGTGGCTATAGTTTCCCAAGTGGGCATACGCTTGGGGGTTTCACTTTAATTGGTATCCTGATTTACCTGGTTTGGAAGTCGGACTATCCCCTTTATACAAAAATCATAGGCACTGTGGGATCTTTTTCATTTGGCTGCCTCATCGGATTAAGCAGGATTTACCTGCAGGTTCACTTCGCCAGCGACACAATTGCGGGATTTTTTGTCGCTGTAATCTGGCTGTCCTTTTCTCTAATCATAATTAAACTTAGCAAGCCTGCAAAATATAAATTGATTTTTTAATCCAGCGCTTATTTGCTTTTCCGTGAGAGCGTCATTCCAATCCCCATGATAAGAAATATGATACCGTAGGCAAGCATCAAGGAATTCACAGCGTCGAAAGTCCTGTGCGACATTTGAATAAATTGATCATTATTCAAATGAACAAAAACNNTTAGCAACTACACTAAAAACTCATTTGGGCTCCGATTCCAATGCCAATGCTATATGGGTAATTATTTACTACATTATTATGGGTCATAGAGGTTATCGCGTATTTAAATGAAGGCTCCATGCTAAGCGTGGTGCGTCGGGTAAGGCGGTATTGTAACCCCAAACTCGCATCAAGGGATAAATAAGCTTGCCTCGTGGCATTCAGCTTGGTGATGGTTACCGATTCGACCCGTGACTGTTCCGTGACTACGGTTGAAATAGTGGCCTTGGCCAAAAAATTAGCGGCAAACCCTGCCGAAGGAAGCAAAGAAAACCGGCGAATGCCGAACTGATGTTTGATCTTTAAAGGAAGACTGATAAAGACCAGATGATGGTTAGCTGTCGCAGTACTTAAGCTGTCTCCTACGGAGGAATTGACCAATCCAGGTTTAATGAAAGCGTAGCCGGAGGAAGTAATATATCTATAAGAGACATCTCCGGATGATTCTGCAGAAGCATATATTTTCTGAGGGCCTATTCCGACCAAAACATGTGAATAAACCAGCCCGGTCTGCAAAGCCCAGCTTTTCTTAAAATACCAATCTGCTGAAATTCCAAAAGAAAACGAAGCCTTATGATTTTCCCGATTTTCAATATTTTCTTTCGAATCCCCCGGCAGGTCATCGTCCAGCCTGTACATCACATGGTCATAAGAAGCAAGGGCGGAAACCGACCAATAGGGGTTAAATAAATTTGGTTTAATAAGGTTGTCTTTGCCTGCCGGTCCGTTTTCCAATAATCCTTTATCCGGGTTTAATGCCTTAGGATATAGCACGAGGCCTAAAAAGTCCGGCATTCGAATAGGCATTGAATCGATGGCTCCGATCTGAACCGATTCTGCAGGAATGTATAGCACCGCGGCAATTAGTTTCCCCTTTTTTGTTGAATTGAAATAGTTTGGAGAACCATTCGAGGGGAGACCAACAAACCCCATAGGCATCGCGTTCATGGGATTGGCAGGACCATTAGGTGATTGTTGTTTGCCACTCACTGTCCTTCCTGAGTCCGGGTTCCTGAGCAGGGAATCGTAGAGGACATAAATGGTCATTACAAATATGAGGAATAATGTAACTCTTTTCCATGCTATGATTCCTTTTTTATACCGGGCCATATCCTGTTTATCCAGACCTGCGTTGATCTTTGTCCATAAGTGTTCGGATGGTTCCTCTTCAAAACTTTCGTAAGAAGACTTAAAAATGCTGTCTATATTTTTGAAATTTTTGATCATCGGTCGATCTTTAACTTAAGCCGACCATTATGATTGGCAAGAAGCTTCTGCAAAATCAGGCGCGCATCCGAAAGATTTGATTTGGATGTGCCTTCTGCAATCCCCAGGATTTTGGCTATTTCCCTGTGCTTTAGACCCTCAAATACATACAAATTAAAAACCATCCGGTAACCAGGGCTTAATTTCTGAACGATCTTCAGTAAATCCCTGGCTTCAAGATGATTGAGCACTGTTCCATCAACTCCGAAATATTCCTGCGTCCAGTCAAAGCGTTGTACAATATTCAAACGAGCTTTGCTGCGGTATTTATGCAAAGCCGCGTTAATCATAATTTTTCTCATCCAGTTCTCCAGAGAACTTTTAAAATTAAATCCTGGTAAATAGCGGAAGACCCGGAGAAAACCATCCTGTAAAATCTCTTCTGCTTCTTCTTTGTTTTTGGCATACCACATACAGGTCCCCAGCATTTTTCGCGCATAGAGATCATATAGTGCCGCCTGAGAAATTCTATCACCGGCAATGCAGGCTTTGATAAGTTTCCGCTGATCCGTCAATATTGGTGTTCTTGATAACATAGATAGCAGGCAGGCATGATTTGGTTGGGCGGTAGTAATTTTAATTGCGTAAAAATCCAAGCGAAGGAACGAAGTAATTTGTTGTTATATCCTATATTTTTGATTACCAGTATTTTAACAAACAAAATCTGGGTCACCGGACGCTGACGCTTTCAATATTCTTTGCACAGTTATCCCTGATGAAATTCGAAGGGCCGATGCAAAATATTTCAAAAATCATTCTATGGAAATGACTGCTATCTGATAACCATTCAACACAACTTCAGTTTCTTCAGTTTTCAAAAGTTATACTTTCGTTATTCCTTCAACAGGTCGGCTCATAATTCCTAGTTTTATTTTTGATGAACAATAACTCCATCAACAAAGTATTGCCTTTTCTGTTCTTGTTCGGCAACCTGTCTTTCACCGGATGGTACTCCAATCTGAGCGAAGCGAGGCAGATTGCCCGGAAAGAACATAAGTTTATACTGCTCAATTTTTCCGGCTCAGACTGGTGTGGCCGTTGTATACGGATGCACAAAGAAATTTTTGATGACGGATATTTTAAGGACTTTGCAGACAGCAGCCTGGTATTGGTAAACGCAGATTTTCCAAGAATGAAAAAAAATCAATTGTCCGGTAAACAGCAGGAATTAAATAATGCCATGGCCGATCAGTACAATACCCAGGGTAAATTTCCATATACAGTCTTACTGAACGCCGATGGCAAGGTTCTTAAAAGTTGGGAGGGACTGCCGTCGGAGAAACCTGATGCATTTGTTATGGAGATCAAAACTGTTATCAATGCTAACAGGTAATTGCATAGCTAAACCGGAAGTTCATAATAGGACTCTGAAGTTGATGGGTAACAAGTTTGAAATTTCTTTGGTTGCCAATAACGCCCATTGGGCCAAAGAGTGTATTGATGCTGCCGTAGTGGAAATTCAACGGATAGAAAAATTGCTGACCACATTCAGCAGTGAAAGCGAGACCAGCCTGATCAATGAAAATGCCGGTGTTGCGCCAGTGGAGGTGAGCAGGGAAACCTATCATCTTATCGAACGCTCCATCCGGATATCCGGGTTAACGCAGGGTGCTTTTGATATAACATACGGGTCGGTGGATAAAAGATTGTGGAATTTTGACACGAATATGGAATCGCTGCCTGACAAACAAACAGCACGCAAGATGGTACGCCTGATTAATTATCGGAATATCATCCTGGATAATGAAAATTCCACAGTTTTTCTAAAAGAAAGGGGCATGCGGATAGGCTTTGGAGGAATCGGCAAGGGGTATGCTGCTGAGAGGGCTAAATATGTCATGAAAGAAATGGGTGCCGACAGCGGTATTGTAAACGCATCCGGAGACCTGGCAGTTTGGGGTTTTCAACCCAACGGAAAACCATGGACAATTGGCATTGTGAATCCGAATATGGCCGGGCAGGTTTTTTCTCACCTGAATATTACCAATATGGCCATCGCCACCTCGGGTAATTATGAAAAGTATATTATGGTTGGCGGGAAAAAATACTCCCATACCATTGATCCAAGAACCGGGTTGCCCGTCACAGGAATAAAAAGTGTTACCATCATTGCGCCCAATGCCGAGATGAGTGACGCCATGGCAACACCGGTAATGATTATGGGAATCCGTGCGGGTATGGATATGATTAATCAAATTAAAAATATGGAAGCTATTCTCGTTGATGACAACGATACTGTTTACGCATCACGGAATATCCATTTATCTTAATCAACTAAATATGAAAAGAAAAACATTCATGACCGTTTGCGCTGTCTCCTTTGCAGGGCTGCTGTTATCCGCCTGTGCGCAGGTAAAAGAATATCAGAAAAGCCGCATAAACGATTCCGAGATGATTCTTTCAAACCGGAAAGTGGAAAAGAACGAGTTAAATGCCCAATCTTATCGCGAGGGTTCGTCCGGAGCCAATGCGGGCAAGACTGGCGGTGGGTGTGGATGTAATTAAACAAGCTCTAGCTAATGAAAAAGATCTGTCTCACGATAGTTGGAATCGTACTTCTATTTTTTCACGGATTCTCGCAGGCTCCCGAAAAGGATAGTTCGACCTACAAACCCAGAAAATTAAAGCTGGATGAAGTAAATATAGTATCCAGTTATTATAATCAAACCGCTGATAAATCCGCTGTCATGGGCGGAAGAACTGACAGCAAGGGAATAGGGGATGTCACCGATCTCGCCAATGGAATAGATATAAAATTTATAGGCTGGGATAATAAGCAAAGAAAGAATTCTATAACCGCTGGCCTGGGAATTGATTATCATACAGCGGCTTCGCAGGCATTCGTGGATTCAAATGGTCGCGCCAGGAATGATGGAACCAGGATATATCCTACGCTGGACTGGACAATTGAAAACGCTCAAAAAGGTACTGAATTCGGGCTCGGAGCTTACTATTCCGCGGAACACAATTATTATCATTCCCTTGGATTGAATACTTCTTTTTCAAAAAAGACAAAAAAGAACGGCGAATTCGGTGTAAAATTAACAGGTTACTTTGACAATATTAAAATGATCAGACCTGCTGAATTTATTCCGGTTGATTCGATTAAAAATGTTCCTTCATCAGACAGTATTGTTTACATTACAACAGCGAGTGGGCGTACGGAAGCCCTTAGTTATAACAACGGACAGATTGTTGGCAAGGGTAATAAATCAAATATCCCCTCTTCTGCAAGAAATACTTTTACCGCTTCCTTCTCTTTTTCGCAGATTATTAATTCCCGCCTGCAGGGAAGCATAGACCTGGACCTGGTTTATCAAAGCGGTTATCTGGGTCTGCCCTTTCACCGCGTATATTTCAATACCGGGAAAGATACCATTGAAAATCTCCCATCTCAGCGGATCAAATTGCCGGTCGGAATTAAATTGAATTATTTTTTGGGTGACCGGATCATATTGAGAACTTACTACCGTTTTTATGTGGACAGCTGGGGTCTGAGGTCTCATACAGCAAGTCTGGAAATTCCGGTGAAGATTACACCTTTCGTTTCATTATCTCCTTTTTACCGTTTTTATATTCAATCTGCTGCAAACTATTTTGCGCCTTATGAAGTCCATTCTCCCCAGGACCAGTATTATACGAGCAATTATGCTCTTGCCGCATTCAGCAGCAACTTTTTCGGCATGGGCATCCGATTTGCTCCACCCAAGGGAATTTTCATGAAGAGTCTGAGCGTTCTCGAATTAAGATATGGTCATTATACCCAATCCGTCGATTTGGTTTCCGATATCATCTCCCTGAATCTAAAATTTAAATAAGTCGATTTTCCACCTATTTAGTAGTTACAATAGCTTGCTTGCGGTTACAATCGATCCGAAGTCAATGGCTCGCCTTTCTCTGAGGTTTGTTTTTCTAAATGATCTTTATGAATACTCCACAAACAATTACAATTGCAGGATACAGCAACCATCCATTGGTTGTTAGGCGTTTTGGTTACGGAACCATGCGCCTCACGGGCGAAGGCATATACGGTGAGCCTAAAAACAGACCTGAGGCTTTGAAAATATTAAGCCTCGCGGTAGAAAGCGGAATCCAATTTATAGATACAGCCGATTACTATGGCGAAGATGTTACCAATCGCCTCATTGCCGAAGCGCTATATCCTTATCACGCAGATCTCGTTATTTGCACAAAGGTTGGAACAACAAGAAAACCAGATAAAAGCTGGATACCATTTAATAATTCTGAAAACCTGCGTCGTAGTATTGAGAATAATCTGAAAACATTAAAGAGGGACCATATGAGTTTGGTTCATTTCAGAGTGCTCCCGGGCAATACAAGTTTTGAAAAGTCAATGGAAACGATGTTCAAGTTACAACAGGAAGGAAAAATTTTGCATGTCGGTGTCAGCAATGTTACCCGTTCAGAGCTGCAAACAGCCATAAAAATGGGAGGAATTGCTACTGTGGAAAATATGTACGGGCAAGGCCAGCGTACTACTCTAAAAATGCCTTTTGGAGAAAACCGGGGAGGAGAAGAAATATTGGATATCTGTGAACAAAACCAAATACCATTTATACCCTATTGGTCAATTTTTACCTCTAAAGCGGATGACCGAGTATCCGGTATCGCTCAAAAATATAATGCTTCAGCTGCGCAGATCAATATTGCTTGGACATTGCACCGTTCACCATGGATACTGCCAATACCTGGTACTTCTTCATTAATACACTTCCAGGAAAATCTAAAAGCAGCAGAAATAAATCTAACTGAAGAGGATATGAGGTATTTAGAATAGAATACTTTATCTCCTTAAACAATAGAATATCTGCGAAAGGTTTATCAATTATGTGAAATGGAAATTGAAATCGTTGCCGAATTGTTTAGAAACTAAAATTGGTACTGACGCGCAGCCCAATGGTAGAGATGTTCGGATGAGTGAGGTAAGTAAAACGTTTGATCAGATCCAGCCGAATGAAGGAAAATATATTGTAGATCCCTACCCCAGCCTCCAGGTAAGGTTGTCGGTTTAGCACAAAAGTAGAAACAACCCCGTTGGTCGTTGGAAACAACAATTGATTGGGGTTGTAATTCGGGTTGTTTTCATTCCGCAGACCGCCATATAATAGCTTTGCTGTTATTACTTCGCGAAGTCTTAATTTCTTAAGCAATGGGATCTTGTTAAAAAAGAAACCATTAAAATAGTGGTCGAAATTCATCGCGGCATAATGATCACTGACAAATTCCTCGACATTCATAAGATTATAGGAATGCTGGCTATAAAAATAAGACTGGTTAGCCGGATGAATAATGAGTAAGGGGAAGGGAAGAGTACCAAACAAATAGCTGCCAGTCACACTCACATCTGAATATCCAATGGGCGAAATGAAGAATCGTTTAAAAACACTGAGGTGAAGGGCGTCATAGTTATATTCTCCTCCATATAAGCCCTTAATCCCCTTCGCGTATTCTAAAGTCATGACCGGATATTTATTGGCAATATTCCTTCGGGTCAATTTATTTTCAAAGAATTGTTCATTGGGGGCCCAGCGAAAGCTGAAGGACATTTCACCGGTAGTAATTTCCGGGATAGTATCGAGCTTTGACGGGATGGGTTCATGCACATAAACGAGTGAGCCTGCCGGTTGCTGCTTCCAGTATTTTGTACCTGCCGTAAATTGAAAAT
>PLEB01000183.1 GCA_003136915.1 Chitinophagaceae bacterium | reverse complement strand
TTAATAGGTATGTTTTCCCAATCATGCAATAGCCAGCGTAAAAATACAGGGCCAGAGAGAAGAGCAGAAAAGGCCAACACTGATAAATGCAAATACGCTGGTCATTCCGTGAGACAACATGCCGACGAACAAGGCCGCGATGCCCATGGATGAGAAGATCAGCAATTGCCGGGCAGGATTACCCCTGCTCAGCAACGTACCAATTATCATAGCAATAATGACGAATACATAAATATAGAAGGGAGTGATATCATGATTGGCTATTTTGGTTACCAGCAGGAAAACACCAAATGCCAGATAAGGCATAACAAAATTCAATATCTTTCTCAGACCCGCACCCACGCCGAATGCACCTACGGAGGACGTCCAACGGCCGATCATTAAACTGGCCCAGTACAGGGAAACAAACGGAGCTATATTTTCGGTAGGAAAGGGCAATCCATCTGCTGTAGATACATGTTCCTTCATAAATTGAGGGAGGTTGCTGGCCGTGCTTACTTCTACTCCCACATAAAGAAATATACCCAGCATACCCATGGCAAGCTGTGTATATTTCAATGGGCTTCCCTTATCTGTAACCTTACCACCACCGGCAGAAGCTTCAGCTGCAGCAATCGCATCCAGGTCTATTTTATTCGGTAAGGATGAAAATTTGAATATGGCTGCCACAATAAGGAATGCTACGCCCAGAATAAGGTAAGGCGTTTTAATGCTTTCAATGCTGGCGATGCCTTTCGTACCCACCGCAACGGTGCCAAAAATGGCGAAACTGACCAGCAGAGGACCAATAGTGGTTCCAAAATTGTTAACACCGCCAGCCATGCTCAGGCGCTGCGACCCTGTTTTCGGGTCGCCCATGATAATCGCAAGAGGATTGGCAGCGGTTTGTTGCAGGGAAAATCCAAGCCCTACAATAAACAATCCCGAAATCATCAGCGCGAAGGAAGCTGTTTGAGCAGCTGGATAAAATAATAAAGTTCCAAACGCCGAAATGATCAATCCAAGAGAAATTCCATTCTTATACCCAATGCGGTTGAGAATATCGCCTCCGTTTGCTTTAGATATAAAAAAATAAATAATTGAACCTACTGTATAAGCAACATAAAACGAAAAGGAAATCATCTGAGACTGCCACTGCGCTAAGTGAAGCTTCTCTTTGAAAACAGGAATTAAGATATCATTACTTGCCGCTACAAATCCCCAGAAAAAGAAAACACTAATTAGGACGCTGAATTGTGACCATTTAGTTGGTTGGCTCATAATCAGGGATATATTTAAAATGAGTGTTGAAAGTACTCAAGTTTTCGCTGATGAAAAATTTTTTCATATCTCACGGGAATCCCTAAATCCTTCCTAAATTGAATGTTCAATTGGAGCTGTCCCATAACCAGATTCATCATCCCGATGGAAATTTTACATGTTTCAGCAGAATGTTATCCGGTTGCAAAAGCAGGAGGGTTGGGGGACGTTGTCGGAGCTCTTCCTAAATACCAATGCGAAGCAGGGCATATTGCCAAAGTGGTAATGCCCATGTACAAAACCAAATTCCTGAATACCCATGAATGGGATGTTGTTCATAAAGGCTATACCAACCTGGGGAACTGGTGGTTCATTTATACCATCATAAAGGAAAGAACCGGCGTTCTCGGATTTGATCTTTACCAGGTTGACATCAATGGTTTGCTCGATCGCGAAAAGATTTATGGATATGATGATGATCCGGCAAGGTTCGTAGCGTTTCAGATTGCTGTGGTTGACTGGATTGGGGCATGGAAACACCGTCCCGATGTGATCCATGTGCATGATCACCAGGCAGCCCTGATCCCTTTCATGATCAAGCACTGTTACCGGTACCAGCACCTTCACGGAATACCCACGGTGCTTACTATCCACAATGCAGAATACCAGGGATGGCTTGGATGGGACAAGAGCTATTTTATACCGGCCTGGGATAGTTGGAAATCAGGCTTGCTGGAATGGAACAATTCCATCAATTCCCTTGCCTGTGGCATTCGTTGCGCCTGGCAAGTGACTACCGTAAGCCGTAGTTACCTCGAAGAACTCCGCTGGTCGGCCAATGGGTTGGAAGCGCTATTCGAATACGAAAAAGGAAAATGCACTGGAATACTGAATGGTATTGATGTGAACGTGTGGGATCCGGAAACGGACAGCTATATTGAAAACCATTACAACATAAAGACCAAGACGGAAGGCAAGGCAAAGAATAAAAAAATACTGTGCGAACAGTTTTTGCTGGACGAACAGAAACCGCTGATCGCTTTTATCGGTCGCCTGGTATCTGAGAAAGGAGCTGATCTCCTGCCACAAGCCATAGGAGATTCATTTTATTATATCGGTAGAAAAATGAATTTCCTGATCCTGGGAAGCGGTTCGCCGGTTATAGAACAAAATTTGGAAAGGGCGAGAACACTCACCGCGGGAGATTGTAGTATCTATATTGGATATAATGAGGCCCTTAGCCACCTGATGTACGCCGGAACAGATTTTATTCTTATGCCGTCCCGGGTAGAACCCTGCGGATTAAATCAAATGTATGCTATGCGTTACGGGACCATCCCCATTGTTAGGAGCACCGGTGGTTTGAGAGACACGGTAAAGGATTTTGGGGATCCGGAAGGCTATGGCATAAGATTTAACAACGCAATCATAGGCGATATCACGCATGCCATCTGGCGCGCAGTTCAATTATACTCAGAGCCTCTCCAGACGGATGAATTAAGGAGAAGAATGATGCGGCTGGATTTTAGCTGGGAAACCAGTATGAAACATTATCTTGATCTTTATGCTTCTTTGTAAAACTCCTCTTTAAAATTCGCTTGTTATGACAAATAAAGTTCTAGCTGTGATTTTAGGTGGTGGTGCAGGCACCCGTTTATATCCATTGACCGCCAGCCGCTCCAAGCCGGCCGTCCCTATTGCCGGAAAGTACCGTTTGGTAGATATTCCCATTTCAAACTGTCTGAATTCAGGAATTGACCGCATGTTTGTACTGACACAGTTCAATTCCGCTTCNNGCGGCTGAACAAACACCCGATAATCCGACCTGGTACCAGGGAACTGCAGATGCCGTAAGGCAATGTCTCCGTCATCTCGGACCTTTTGAAGGTGAATATATTCTGATCCTTTCCGGCGACCAACTCTATCAGATGAATTTCATGGACATGATCAATAATCATATCAACAGCAAAGCTGAAATCACCATTGCTACCATTCCTGTAGCCGACCGTGAAGCTTCGGATTTTGGAATCATGAAGAAAGATAAAAACGGATTTATCACTTCTTTCACCGAAAAACCAAAGAAAGATATATTGAAAGACTGGGCAAGCGATACCGGCCCCCAGATGCAGGCTCAGGGCAGGAAATACCTTGCTTCTATGGGTATCTATATTTTCAACCGTCAATTACTCCAGGACCTGCTGCAGAATGAATATGTTGAGGCAACCGACTTCGGAAAAGAAATCCTTCCCCAGTCCCTGGAAAAATATAAAGTAGTCAGCTATCAATACGATGGTTACTGGACCGATATCGGAAATATTTATTCTTTTTTTGAAGCAAACCTGGGCTTGACCAATGATATCCCTGATTTTAATCTCTTTGATAATAACAATTCCATCTATACCCGCGCGCGCATGCTTCCCCCTGCCAAGATCAGTGGCACCACACTGGAAAAAACGATTATTGCCGAAGGTTGCATTATCAACGCTTCCCGGATTGAAAACAGTGTGATCGGCATCCGTACGAGGATCGGAAGCGGAACCACCATCGTGAGCAGTTACATTATGGGAATTGATTTTTACGAAACCATTGAGGAAATTGAACATGATAAACAACATGGATTGCCGTCGGTGGGAATCGGAAACCGTTGTTATGTCCGCAATGCCATCGTAGATAAAAATTGCCGCATCGGAGATGATGTCCGCATCAATGGCGGATCACATCTGGAAAATACCGATCATTCTTTATACACGGTAAAAGACGGAATCGTTGTTATCAAAAAGGGTGCGGTAATTCCGAATGGATTCGTGATTTAAACCACCGAACGATTGCTTATGTCAGCATCAACAATGCCCGCAGCAACGGGCACTACCGGCATCGTCTCCAAACCGAGATTATCTTTCTGGCAGATATTCAATATGAGTTTCGGTTTCCTGGGTATCCAGTTTGGTTTCGCATTGCAGAATGGAAACGCGAGCGGTATTCTCCGGAATTATGGAGCCGATGTTGACAAACTTTCCTGGTTCTGGCTCGTGGCACCCATCGTAGGCATCATTATTCAGCCCATTGTAGGGCATTACAGTGATCGCACCTGGACAAGGCTAGGCAGAAGGCGCCCTTATTTTCTGGCTGGCGCATTGCTTTCCGCAACTGCCCTGGTCCTGATGCCGAATGCAAATCTCTTCACGGCAATCGGTCCTATTCTTTTTATCGGTGCCGGATTCCTGGCAATCATGGACGCTTGTTTTAACCTGGCAATGGAGCCTTTCCGCGCCCTGGTGGCCGATAATCTTCCCGATTCCCAAAGAACCATGGGTTTTTCCATCCAGACCTTTCTGATCGGCATTGGCGCAGTAGCCGGATCATTTATTCCCTATATCCTGCACAACTGGTTCAGTATTTCCAACGAGGCACCGCCAGGCATCGTGGCCATGAATACCAAAATGGGTTTTTATATCGGAGCAAGCGTTTTTATTGTAAGTATTCTGTGGACCGTATTTAAAACAAAGGAATATCCTCCGGCAGAATATGAAAAATATCACGGGAAGAATCCGGATCATGACAAAGGCCTCGGAAATATTTTCCAGGATCTGAAAAAAATGCCAAGGACGATGAAGCAACTCGGGCTGGTCCAATTTTTTTCTTGGTTTGCTTTGTTTGGCATGTGGGTATTCACTACAGATTCCATCGCCACCCATATTTTTGGATTGCCGGTTACTGACAAGAGCTCTAAGATGTATCACAATGCGCAGGACTGGACCGGTGTCATTTTTGGCATTTACAATGGGGTCTCGGCCATTTATGCGCTTTTTCTTCCAGCGATTGCAAAAAAGATCGGTCGCAAACGCACCCATTCCATTTCCCTGATCATCGGAGGTATAGGATTAATCTCCTTTTTTTTCGCCCCCACCAAAGAGTTCCTGATTTTTTCCATGGCCTGCGTAGGCATAGCATGGGCCAGCATCCTGGCCATGCCTTATGTAATTCTTTCAAGTTCAATTCCACCCGGAAAAATGGGCATCTATATGGGCATTTTCAATTTCTTTATTACGATTCCCCAGATCGTCAATGGCGTTATCGGCGGCCCGGCGGTAAAATATATTTATAACAACCAACCCGTTTACGCTATCGTTCTGGCAGGCATTTTTATGCTCTGCGCCGCAGTAAGCGTTATCTATGTTTATGATCCCGGCGCCATAAAAATCGACCGGAATGAACCGTCATAAATATTCGGGAAAAGATGAGCATTCCGGCCAGAAAGATCACTATTCCTGAATTGAAAAAACGGCAGGCTGAGAATAAGATCGTATATTTAGATGAAGGTAAACATGTGATAGCCAGTTACGAACATACGCATTTTGTTGATTCAACAAAACCGGTTTGGAATTACTCTCTTTTTTCAGATTCCGACATCAGCAATTTTCAAAACGGGACCCATTACCGTCTATATGAAATCTTCGGGTCGCATCCGCGCAAAGTACTGGATACGCCCGGATATTATTTTGCCGTTTGGGCGCCCAATGCCACATATGTGTCGGTAATAGGAAATTTCAACGACTGGAATCCTGCAGCACATCCTTTATTTGTCAGACTCGAAAAATCAGGTATCTGGGAAGGGTTCATTCCGAATCTTCCGAAAGGAGAGGTATACAAATACCATATCAGCGGATTCAATAATAAGAAGACCGTAAAAGGAGATCCATTTGCTAATTTTTGGGAGAGACGTCCCAATACCGCTTCCATCACCTGGGAACTTGGGTATTCCTGGCACGACCAGGAATGGATGAAGACCCGGAAGGACCATAACGGATTGAATAAACCCTGGAGTGTTTATGAAGTACATCTTGCAAGCTGGATGCGGCCGGACAAATTCGATGAAGAATCCTACAATACCTATGATCAGATAAGGGAACAGCTTGTTCCTTATGTAAAGGAAATGGGCTTCACACACGTCGAGCTAATGCCAGTGATGGAATTCCCATTTGATGGAAGTTGGGGTTACCAGGGTGCTGGCTATTTTGCTCCAACCTCCAGATTTGGCGACCCGCAATCTTTTATGACGCTTGTGGATGCATTCCATGCTTCCGGAATTGGCGTGCTGCTGGATTGGGTGCCTTCTCATTTTCCTTATGATTCGCACGGTCTCTTTATGTTCGACGGAACGAACACCTATGAATATGCAGATATGCGCAAAGGTTTTCATCCCGATTGGAACAGTTATATTTTTAATTATAAAAGGGGAGAAGTGAAATCCTTCCTCATCAGCAGTGGAAGGTTCTGGTGCGACCGGTTCCATGCGGATGGTATCCGCGTAGACGCTGTGAGTTCCATGTTGAAATTGAATTATTCACGCAAAAAAGACCAGTGGGAACCGAATGAATACGGTGGTGACGGAAATATTGAAGCGATTGCCTTTATCAAAGATTTAAATGAAACACTTTTTCGCGACTTCCCGGATATACAAACTATCGCAGAAGAAGCAACGGACTGGCCCGGTATCAGTAAACCAACTTTTGCAGGTGGCCTGGGATTTGGAATGAAATGGATGATGGGTTGGATGCACGATACCCTGGATTATTTTAAGGCGGACCCCCTGTTCCGCAAGGACCTGCAGGACAAATTTACATTCAGCATGATGTATTTCTATGATGAAAACTTCATGCTCCCATTGAGCCATGATGAAGTGGTACATGGAAAATCACCCATGCTTTATAAAATGCCCGGGGATGACTGGCAAAAATTTGCCAATCTCCGGCTGATGTATTCTTATATGTTTACCCACCCGGGAGGAAAGCTCCTCTTTATGGGAGACGAATTCGGAGCCACGGCCGAATGGAATTACAAAAGCGAACTTCAATGGGATCTGCTTCAATTTGATTCTCACCGCATGCTGAAAGATTGTTTGCGGGACCTGAATTTGCTGCTTCGGAGCGAACCTGCATTATATGAAAACCAATTCAATACAAATGGATTTGAATGGGTGGACCTTAACCACCGCAATGAGTCCGTGATTGTTTTCAGCAGAAAGGGAAAGCTTCCGGAAAATGATCTGCTGATCATCCTCAATATGACCCCAACGGTAAGAAATGACTGGAAGGTCTATGTCTCCGGTAAATCGGTCTGGAAAGAAATTTTCAACAGTGATCTTAAAAAATATTGGGGAACCGGCGATGTACTCAATCCCCATCCGGGCGTAAAGCTGGTTGATAAAAATCAAAACCGGTACGAAATAAATGTTCATCTGCCTCCGTTAGGAGCCGTCATCCTGAAATGAAAACAATGCTTTTCCGCCTATCGCTTGTCAATTTTTTTATTTTTCTGCTTACTGTTTGTAAGGTAAGTGCCCAGTCACCCGACAGTTCACGGTATTTTTATCTCAGGGCCATGGAGGAAAAATCAAAACGGTTAAACCTGGTTGCTTACAACGATTTTCAGCGTGCCCTTTCGTATGATTCTTTAAGCGCTGATGTGTTGCGTGAAACCGGGCTCGCAGCAGTAGCCTTAAGGAAATATGAAGTCGCTGATACCCTTTTCGAAAAACTGATGCAGGTTCGGAAAAATGATACGACAGGAATTAATCAGCTCGCTATATTGAATTTCTGGTTGCAGCGCTGGGAAAAGGCAGCAAGCTATGCTTCAAGGGCGTTGCAGTTGCATACCGGAAAGAACAATTATTTTATGATTGGCAAGAGTTATTATGAACTGGAGGACTACAATCATGCATTCAGTTATCTTCCTGCTGCCGCCGCCGAAGATCCAAAAAATGGTGAAATTCCTTACCTGATCGCACGTGCATATGTTGATATGAACAACTACCGTCCAGCCATTCTGTATTTCCAGAAGGCGATCGCTCTGGATTCCTCAAAGGCGGAATGGATCTATGAATGTGCTTTGGTATATGCAACGGTATATGAGGACAACGCAGCCATTCATTATTACGAGATCGCAGCTGCAAAAGGATATAAAAAAGACAATGATTTTTATGAAAACCTGGCCGACTCTTATATAGCGTCCGGTCAGGCAGCAAAAGGTCTTAAGATTCTGCAGGATCTGGTGGTGAAAAAACCAGCTGACCTGGACCTCTTGAACGGCCTGGCTTTCACCAGTTATAAAATGAAAAAATACGATGAGGCCATTGAATATTGGAACAGGATCTTATCCTACGACGACAAAAACTTCCATGCACTTTACATGATCGGTATGGCATATCAAAAAAAAGGCGATACCCAGAAAGGAAAGGCGATCTGCGACAATGCTATTGCCCAGGATCCATCACTCAAAAACTACAGGCAGGAAATCAAAATCGAGCAATGAAAACTTCAGCAACTCATCCTATTTATTGAAATAATCACTTAGACCTGCCCCTTTAAAATCTCTACCAGATCCAGGACACCTTCCGTAGCCGGCTTCTCAATTTTTGAGAGGTTGTTTAGTTGCGATGTGTAAGGGATTCTTTTATCAACAATGAATTTAGGAATATGCGCTCCGGCATAATGGACCAATCCTGCGGCGGGATATACAGCAAGGGAAGTTCCAATCACAACAAAAATATCTGCGGATTTTACGAGGAGCGCTGCCGGCTCTATCATGGGGACCGCTTCTTCAAACCACACAATATGAGGGCGTAACTGAGCACCATCCTCCGCCTTATGACCCAGTTTGATGTCATCCCTGATATCATAAATAAGATGCTCATTCATTTCGCTGCGCATCTTAAATATTTCACCGTGAAGGTGGAGTACTTTTGTAGAGCCCGCCCTCTCATGAAGATCATCGATATTCTGAGTAATGATTTGTACATCAAATTGCGTTTCCAGCCGGGCCAACCCTGTATGTGCCGCATTCGGGGAAGCTGCGGACACATTGCGGCGGCGCATATTATAAAAATCCAGCACCAGCTCAGGATCATTCTCCCAGGCTCCCGGCGTAGCAACCTGCCTTACGTCGTAGCCTTCCCATAGCCCGTCGCTGTCGCGAAAGGTTTTTAGTCCGCTTTCAGCACTAATGCCTGCACCGGTAAGGATAACGAGTTTCTTTTTAATCCTGTTCATAGAATTCGTGCAATTGATATGGGAACGATTACATTCGTTCCGGCACCCTGATGCCTAAAAGACCCGTAGCCGATCTCAGCACAGTGGATGTTAGCATGCACATGCGAATACGCAGCTGTTTTTTATGGTCTGATTCGGCACGCCCGACGGAATGCTCCACATAAAAAGAATTGAAAATTTTAGCGAGACTAAAAGCATAGTTCGCCACAAGTGAAGGATTCATTTCCTGGCAGGCCGTATGAAGCAGGCCTTCATATTTCTCGAGTGCCAGGATCACTGCTTTTTCCAGAGGCAACAGAGGCAAAGCCTGGTCCGCGTAAAGTTTTCCGACGGTTTCTTTTCTTAAGATCGATCTTATCCTGGCATAGGTGTATTGCACAAAAGGCCCTGTGAATCCACGAAAATCTATAGATTCATCAGGATTAAAAACCATTCTTTTTTTCGGATCAACACGCAGGAGGAAAAATTTCAAAGCACCCAGACCGATGGTATCATACAATTCAGTTCTTTCCTCCTTTGTAAAACCCTCCACCTTGCCCAGCTCATTGGTGTGCTCCTCCGCAATCCTGTTCATTTCGTCTATGATATCATCTGCATCAACAACATTTCCTTCCCGGGTTTTCATTCTTCCTGAAGGGAGTTCCACAAGCCCATACGACAAATGGAAAATTCCAACAGCGGAAGGAAGTTGTAGTTTCTGGCAGATCAGCTTAAGTACTTTGAAATGATAATTCTGCTCGTCTGCTACCACATAGATGCTTCGATCCATATGATATTGCTCATATTTTCTTACCACGAGTCCGATATCCTGTGTGATATAAACAGCAGTTCCATCGCTCCGCTGAACGATCTTTTCATCCAGTCCGTCTTCCCGCAGATCAATCCATACGCTGCCATCATCCTTCCGATAAAAAACATGCTTGTTCAGGCCTTCTTCCACCAGATCCTTTCCAAGAAGGTAGGTCTCGCTTTCATAGTAAATTTTATCAAAATCGCTGCCGATTCGCCGGTAGGTAATTTCAAAACCTTCGTACACCCAATTGTTCATTTTTTTCCATAGTGCAATGGTATCCGGGTCGCCCGCTTCCCAGGCAAGCAGCATTTCCTGCGCCGCTTTCATCAGGGGAGCTTCCTTCTCCGCCAGTTCTCGGCTCATTCCCCCAGCTTCCAGCAGTGCAACTTCATTTTTTAATGCCTTGCTGAACAAAACATAGAAATCGCCAACAAAATGATCGCCCTTGATTCCTGTGCTCCCGGGGGTTGCGCCATTGGCAAAAAGTTTCCAGGCAAGCATGCTCTTGCAAATATGGATGCCCCTGTCGTTTGCTATACAGGTCTTGATGATCGTATACCCATTGGCACGATATAATGCGGCCACACTCCAACCGAGAAAATTGTTCCTGAGATGGCCCAGGTGCAAGGGTTTATTTGTATTGGGAGAAGAATATTCTACCATTACCCGGCCGCTATTGGAGGGTTTGAAGCCGTATCCCGGATCTTCATACCGGCTCTCCAGAAAATCGCATAATATACCGTCTGTAATCACCAGGTTTAGAAATCCTTTGATTATGTTAAAACTCCTGAAAAGCCCGGGCTGAGCATTCAGCATGGACTCGCCAAGTTCTTCACCCATGATATCCGGATTTATTTTCAGGGTTTTACTGATAGAAAACAGCACGACGGTATAATCTCCGGTGAATTCAGGCTTGGTTTCATTCACCAGGATGGCTTCTGATTCCATTCTGAGATGGTAATTCTGATCCAAAACAGACTGAACAATTTCTTTTATCCGGGGAACGAGTTCCATCATAAATAAATTGACGGCAAAAGTAGGATTTGTTAGGTTCACTATTTCAGCCCTTTATATTACCTTCGCGCGAGAGGTTACGGAATTTATGCCAAAAAAGCAGATCATTTCTTTTATAGATTTTTTTTATCCGCCCTTCCAAAAGCTGCTGCCCATCCAGACCTTCCGCTATGCTGCCTGCGGGGGTGCCAACACCCTACTTGACATTTTCATTTTTTTTATCAGTTATAATTTCATTCTGCAAAAGCATGTGCTGCATGTAGGCCCATTGGCGTTCAAGCCCTATATCGCAGCATTTATCATGTCTTTTATGGTGAGCTTTCCCACTGGTTTTCTTATGATGCGTCATGTTGTGTTCCCAGGATCCAGTCTTCATGGCCGTGTACAGCTTTTCCGCTATTTCCTGCTGGTGGTTATTTGTATATTGCTGAACTATCTTTTTATCCGTTTGTTCGTTGAAAAATTCCATATTTATCCAACCATTGCGAAAATATTCACCACAGCGATCGTTGTTTTTTTCAGCTATCTAACTCAGAAGAATTTTACTTTTAAGAACACAGAACGCGTGTCCCGGCACGCTGAGCCCGAACTTGAAAAAGTTGACAGTTGACAGGAGAGCGTTGAGGCCGCCAACGGTCAACCAATTCAGCGTTCAGCTTTATGCGTAAAAAAAACTTTTTTTACCAAAAGACTCAAATCAGATAACTTTAAAAAATCTTTCATTAAAACGACTTTGCCATGAGTACATCACGAAGAAACTTTCTGAAAACAGGCGGACTTTCCGTTGCAGCCCTGGCCATCGGATCCCATAAATTATTTGCCTTAGCTGATTCTGATATTTATGTCGGGGTACAATTGTATTCCGTGCGCGACGCTATGGATAAAGATCCTTCCGGAACCCTAAAGCAATTATCGGATATTGGTTACCGTTATGTGGAGCACGCCAATTATCATAACCGGAAATTCTACGGGTATTCACCAGCTGATTTCAAAAAACTGCTGGAGGGCTACAATCTTGACATGGTCAGCGGTCATGTGGTGATGAGGCCGTCGGACTATGATTTCACTAAAATGGATTTTTCTGATAACTGGAAGAATACGGTGGAGGATGCTGCAATTGCCGGTCAGAAATACCTGGTTTCTCCCTGGTTGGATGACAGCCTTCGCAAGAACATGACTGATTTTAAAGCCTATATGGATGTGTTTAACAAATCCGGGGAACTTTGTAAAAAGTCCGGTATGAAATTTGGCTATCACAACCACGATTTTGAGTTCAGCACTAAAATCGATGGCAGGCTTCTGTATGACCTGATCATGGAAAATACGGATCCGGCTCTGGTTGCCCAACAACTCGATATGGGGAATCTCTACAATGGAGGAGCCAAAGCGATTGATGTAGCCACAAAATATCCCGGCCGCTTTGAACTCATGCATGTAAAAGATGAGATCCCGAGTACGACGGGCAAAGGGGAAAAGTACGAAAGCACCATCCTCGGAAAAGGTATCGTAGGCACAAAGGAAATCTGCGACATTGGAAGAAAATCAGGTGGTACCAAATACTTCATTATTGAGCAGGAGTCCTATCAGGGCATGGATCCCGTCGATACCTGCCGTCAGGATCTGGCGATAATGAAAAACTGGGGGTATTAATGATTCATCGTTAAATACTCGTGTTATGCCTTACATACAAAGTTCAAAAAGTTCCATAGCCCCACCGGTAAACCTGTATTACGAAGATACCCTCCATGGGAAACCGGTGATTTTTATTCATGGCTGGCCGCTCAACTCTTCCATGTGGGAATATCAGTTGAGCGAACTACCCAAATATGGCCTTCGTTGTATCGTGTACGACCGCAGGGGATTTGGCAAATCGGACAAACCCTGGGGAAGTTATGATTATGACAACCTGGCTGGCGATCTCAAATCTATAATAGACGAATTGAATCTTGAAGAAGTGACCCTGGTTGGTTTTTCCATGGGAGGCGGAGAAGTGGCCCGCTATATCGGGAAATACGGAACTGAAAAAATTCACCGCGTGGTCCTGATCAGTTCGGTTACTCCATTCATGCTTAAAACGGGTGACAACCCCGAAGGTATTCCTCAGGAAACATTCAATGGGTTTATCAAACAAATCCGGGAAGATCGTCCGGCATTCCTGGCCCAATTTGGAAAACTCTTTTACGGAGTACACTTTCTGAATAAATCCGTGAGCCAGGAACTTCTGGACTGGAATCAATCCATGGCATTAGAAGGCTCTCCCAAGGCGACAACGGATTGCATCCAATCCTTTTCCGAAACAGATTTCAGGAATGACCTCCTTAAGATTAACGTTCCAACCCTGATCATCCACGGTGACAGCGATAAAATCGTTCCGGTTGAAATCAGTGGCAAAAAAAGCAAGGAGATGATTCCGGATTCTTTATTCAAAATTTACGAGGGCGAACCACATGGCCTTTTTTATACGCAGAAAGAAAAATTAAATCAGGACCTGCTTGATTTTATTGTGGGCTCCGAAGAGGAGGAACCACTTTACGATGAAGAAAATCCGGAGATCAGGGACCCTCTCTTGAGCGACCCGACAACTTATCCGGATTCTTCCTTCCCAATTTCATAAACATAAGCCACAGTTTGGATCGCTCCGAAACCGTGGCTTTATTGTTTTGTTCAATTTTCTGAAAATTAATATCTATAATGATCCGCTTTGAAAGGTCCGAGTTTTGGTATACCCAGGTATTCGCTTTGGGCATCTGTCAGCTCGTCCAGTTCAACTCCAATCTTGGCCAGGTGAAGGCGGGCTACTTTTTCATCGAGGTGTTTGGGTAACACATATACTTTGTTTTCATAATTCGCATGGTTCTGCCAGAGCTCAATCTGTGCAAGCGTTTGGTTGCTGAATGAATTACTCATGACAAAACTGGGATGACCGGTAGCACAGCCCAGGTTAACCAAACGGCCCTCTGCCAGGATGATCACATCTTTCCCTTCAATGGTATACAGATCTACCTGGGGCTTGATCGTATCCTTGGTATGACCATAATTGTTATTGATCCAGGCCATATCGATTTCGATATCAAAATGACCAATATTGCAAACAATAGCTTTGTCTTTCAGTGAGCGGAAATGTTTTTCCGTTATCAGGTCACGGCAACCGGAAGCGGTAACGACAATATCGGCCTCTTTAACGGCGTCATCCATTTTCTTTACTTCAAATCCATCCATAGCAGCCTGCAGTGCGCAGATCGGATCGATTTCTGTTACGATCACGCGGCAACCTGCTCCGCTTAAGGATGCAGCGGAACCCTTACCCACATCACCATATCCGCCGACGACAGCTACCTTGCCGGCAAGCATAACGTCCGTTGCACGACGGATCGCGTCCACCAGGCTTTCCTTACATCCGTATTTATTATCGAATTTAGATTTAGTAACAGAATCATTTACATTGATTGCAGGAACCGGCAGCGTTCCCCTGGCCATTCTTTCATAGAGTCGGTGAACGCCCGTAGTCGTTTCTTCTGAAATGCCTTTCAAATGCTGAACCAATTCGGGATAGGAATCCAGAACCATATTGGTGAGATCACCACCATCATCAAGAATCATATTGAGCGGACGATCCGTACTTCCGAAAAATAAAGTCTGTTCAATACACCAGTCCGCCTCCTGAAGTGATTGTCCCTTCCAGGCAAAAACACCTACGCCGGCAGCAGCAATAGCAGCAGCTGCATGATCCTGTGTTGAGAAAATATTACATGAACTCCAGCGAACTTCAGCGCCAAGCTCCATCAGTGTTTCAATGAGGACCGCAGTCTGAATGGTCATATGGAGACAGCCGGCTATGCGCGCGCCCTTCAATGGCTTTTGTTTTCCGTATTCTGCGCGGATGGACATTAATCCGGGCATCTCAGCTTCGGCTAAACGGATTTCCTTCCTGCCCCAGGCAGCGAGACTCAGATCTTTCACCTTGTAAGGGAGCTGCAGATCAATATTTTTTGTTTTTGTTGACATGGGTTTAATCATTTACAGCAAAGATAGGTTGGTAGAATAAAATATACATATTATAAGAAAATTTGGAATAAATGTATAATTTAGGGGATATTTTAAGAATAAACGACCAGCAGACCCATGCAAAAAGAACTTCAAAAAGAAAATCCGCCTAGTCGACCCGACGCCCTGGATGAAAAAGACAGGGCCATTTTGCGCATGTTACAAACGAATGCTAAAGCAACGGTGAGGGAGATCGCGGCCAGTGTCCATCTCAGTACCACACCCGTTCATGAACGCATAAAGAGGATGGAAGATGAAGGAATTATTGTTCAGTATGCTACACTGGTAAATCATTCCATGATCAAAAAAGGGTTGATGGCCATTTGTTATATATCATTGAAAGAGCATAATAAACGGTCCGGCGCAAAATTTATCAGAACCATGCAGGAACTTCCGGAGGTGATCGAGTGTTATATCATCTCAGGTGAATTTGACTTTATGCTGAAAGT
>PLEB01000443.1 GCA_003136915.1 Chitinophagaceae bacterium | reverse complement strand
AAATCAATCCCTTCCTGCCCGAATCCGTTCAGGTAAAAGAAAAAACTAAAACATAATACTGAGGTAACGATCCGTTTCACCCTTCGACCTTTAGGATTGCCATGCAAACTAAATTGTTATTAACTGATAAACACAGTTTTTATTTTAAAAATCAGCCAATTTAAGGCTGTTTTAACCTGCAAACCAATAACTTGTTATCTTTAAACCGTAATATGCCCTTATGGCCAAATTCGATGCCAATTCCACGCTAAAGCGCCTGCAAAACCGTTACCGGCTCGTCGTAATGAACGATGACACCTATGAAGAGGAGGTTACTTTTAAGCTTTCCCGCCTGAGTGTTTATGTTTTTCTCAGCACGGTTTTTGTCCTTTTGACCGGCCTTACAGTGGCTTTGATTGTATTTACTCCGCTCAAGCTTTATATACCGGGTTACGGGGATTTGAATAATACCAAGGAACTTCGTGAACTAAAAATGCGTACTGATTCGTTAGAGCAGGAAATGATCTACCGAGATCAGTATTTTCAGAGTTTGCGGAACGTGTTGCAGGGTAATAGTTCGGTGAAGACGGATACCAGCACCCTGAAAATCCCCAAGCCTGAGAAAATTGACGATTAAAATCTGATACCAATGTTTAATAGCAAATCCAAGTCTGAAGACACACAAAGTTCAGTTCCATCCGGAAGCGGAAGCGCCAGCCTTATAGGTAGTGGTACTTCCATGAAGGGCGACATCACCAGCAGTGGGGACCTCCGCATAGACGGAACCCTGGTTGGCAACATTATCTGCTCTGCAAAGGTCATCATCGGTTCCGGAGGAGTAGTTGAAGGCGATGTAAGCGGCCAGACTGCTGACATCATGGGAAAGGTAAGCGGCACCATCAAAGTGAAGGAACTTCTTATGTTAAAGAGCAACTGCCAGGTAAACGGCAACCTGTATTCTGCAAAATTGCAGATAGAGCCGGCTGCCACGTTCAACGGACAGTGCCACATGACACAGGAAGCGCCCAAGAGCCTGGGAGGTAAAACCAGTTCTGAACCCCGCAATGATGGTTTTCAGAAAAGCCCTTCTTTAGCCATTTCCTGATCCGGAGTCCACGTGGTTTTGTTCTGCCATCGGGCGGAACAGGAATTGCTTTGCCCGGCCATCCGGTTTGATTAATTTTGCATTCCATCGGCAACCCAACTTATGCTAAACAGTCCGGTCCGGAAAGCAGATCTTGTTTTGGTCTACCTGTTCTTCGGATTTACAGCCATTTTCGGGATTCTCTGGGCGACCCCGGCCAGGACAAAAATTGATTTCGGGGCCCTGATGGCAGGTAATCTTTTATTATTTGCGATAAGTTTTTATTCATTTCGTTTGAGCATTAAGGCCCTGCAGCATAAAAATGTACATGTGTTTGTTCGCCTGGTTTATAGTTCGCTTTTATTAAAGCTTTTCCTGCTCAGCCTGGCGGCCTTCATTTATATAGCCAGATTCAAGCAGGAAGTGAACAAACCCGCCCTTTTCGGCTGCTTCGGACTCTATCTTATTTACACTTTCACCGAAGTGCGTTTGGTGATGCAACAGAGCAAGCGGAAAAATGCCTAAAAGGGAAGCACCACTCGAGCATCTGCAAAATTACCTGCCGGAAGGTTCCGCAGCCAGGATACTCGAATACCTGCATACTTACAAAGTACATTTAACCATAACACGCACCCGAAAAAGTGTTCTCGGGGATTACCGCCACGCCACCGGCAGGGATCATCATCGCATTAGTGTAAATGGCAACCTGAACAATTATGCGTTTCTGATAACGCTGATTCATGAGCTTGGTCATCTGATTACATTTCAGCATTACGGAAACCATGTTTTATCTCACGGAAAAGAATGGAAACTGGCTTACCGGAAAGTGTTGGAAGACTTTATCAATCTGGGATTATTTCCGAAGGATATTCTCAGCGTTCTTTTGAAATCACTTCATGATTTACCTGCCAGCAGTTGCTCGGATGTGAATCTGACCCGCATCTTGAAAAATTATGATGTGGATAATCATTCCATGCTGGTGGAAGATCTGGAAGCAGGATCCATGTTTAAAACCGCAGATGGCCACGTATATAAAAGAGGAAGGCAGATTCGCAAACGAATTGAATGCACGGAAGAAAAAACGGGCAAAATTTACTTGTTCAGCCCGGTTTATGAAGTAAAACCAGTAAGATAAAAATGAGAGGGGAGTATCAGGACCCGATTATCGCCATCAGTCCGTAGAGAATGATCAAAGACAAAACGACAACGGCCAGAAAGGGTTTATGAGAGGATTTCATAGTGTGTACGATTATTTCAATGGATGGATTACAAACGTTAAGATATAGTATTTATTTTTCAGATGCAAGGGTCATGAAAGGATAATTTAGGGTCTCTCATTGTCCATTGCTCTTTGGCCACTAACTTTGGAATATGGCAGAAGCAATCGTTGAATTAAAAAATGTGAATATCTACCAGGGAGGTACCCTCATTCTTGAAAAAGTGAATGTGATCGTAAATAAGGCGGAATTTGTTTACCTGGTAGGAAAAACCGGAACCGGGAAATCGAGCCTCCTAAAAACCATGTACGGGGATTTGTCCATGCGGGAAGGTGAGGGCGTCGTTGCCGGATTCAACTTAAAAGAAATGACCTGGAAAAAAGTTCCTTATCTCCGCAGAAATCTGGGGGTTGTATTTCAGGATTTTCAACTGCTTACGGACCGGAACGTAAATGATTACCTGAAATTTGTGCTTAAAGCAACAGGATGGAAGGATGAAAAGCTAATGGATGAAAAGATCAGCGATGTCCTTGACAAAGTAGGGTTAAAGTC
>PLEB01000070.1 GCA_003136915.1 Chitinophagaceae bacterium | reverse complement strand
TATGATAATATGCTTTTAATGGATTTTCCCTTCCTACACTCATGGATTCCTTATGGAAAATGCTGGCAGCAGACTGGTACCAAATGGTATAGCCGGCTTTTTGAACACGTGCCGACCAATCCCATTCTTCATAATAAAGAAAAAATTTTTCCGGGAACATGCCCGTTTTTACTATCACTTCTTTTTTGACCATCATGGCACAACCATGAGCGGCCGCCGTCGGCCCCGACACATTAAATTGTCCATCGTCGTGCTGAAGATCACCAATCGTAGCCGTTCTGCCGGTGAGTTTATTCATGGGCCTGAATCCTGCATATTGAATAACATCCGGCTCTGCGAAGTATTTTATTTTGGGGCAGACCATGCCGATCATTGGGTTTTGTGAAAATGGTTCCAGCAGTAATTGAATCAGATCCGGCGTTAGCTCGGTATCATTGTTGACAATGAAAATGAATTGCCCTTTTGCCTGGTGCATGCCCCAGTTATTTCCTCCTGCAAACCCGAGGTTTTTTTCGCTCAGCAGCAAGCGGGTATTCGGGTAGTCTGATGGATCAAATACTGTGGCGGGCGAAATGGAAGAAGCCATATCACAGACCAGGATCTCATAATTCCGGTAATTCAATTTTCGGCTGGATTCCAGGAATTCACAAGTAACCTGCGCCTGATTATAGTTCAGGGTAATAATGGAAACCAAAGGTTCTTTTTCCGCAGGAAAAGCATTCATTTCGGGAAAGATACAGCGTAAAGCTGAGCGCTGAAAGCTTAGACACTTGATTTCTGAATGAGCGCAGAAGGCGTATTAGCCATGATCCAAAGGTCGTACATGAAATTGTACTTATTGGCATAGTCAATGTCCAGGTTAATCCTTTCTTCAACTGACATTTCTTCTTTGCCTCTTTTCTTTATCTGCCAGAGTCCGGTGATGCCGGCAGGAGCGAGGAAACGCTGTGCACATTGATCAGTGGTAAGTGTAGCCGCTTCATATAAAGGCAACGGACGGTTACCTACGAGCGACATATCACCAAGCAAAACATTCAGAAGCTGCGGCAATTCGTCGAGGCTGCTGTTACGTAAGAAAGCGCCAACCTTGGTTATACGCGGGTCATTGCTGATTTTGAAGAAGGATGGTCCTTCGGCAGCAACGGCTGTATATTGATTCAAATGAGTGAATTCCTGTATGCGCTGGTCCGCCCCGGCAAACATGGTCCGGAATTTATAAAATTTAAATATCCGGTAACCCCTTCCAGCTCTTTCGGACACATAAAATGTAGATCCCTTTGATTCAAAGCGTATGGCCAGCGCAATCAGAAGGAACACCGGACTTAATATCAACAAGGCTGTGAGCGAAACCATGATATCAAAACTCCGCTTTAAAACAGAGTGAATATTAGCTTGTGGAACAAGTGCTTCTTCCAATTTGATGCTGTTTTTCATTACAACAGATTTGGCCTTAACCTTGTTGAGGAAGCGTACTTTATCAACAAGCATTTTTTCTTCTGCGGCATCGATCTGCATGATCTCATCGGCCAGCATATGCTTTTTATAAAGCTCAAGCTCAATATCGCAAAGGCTGGATGAATCCAGAACAAAAGGAATGGCACAAAGGGCCTTGCTGTTATTCAGAAAATGAACAAAACTCTTTACAGCTGCAAAGTCAAAACTTGACTCACAGAAAATAACTTCCGGAATGATATTCCTTTCCTGCGCAATGGAACGCTTGAGTTCGGTTTTCGCATTCTCGATATTGTCAGATGCGTAACCGCGCTTGTACAATTTTACAAGCCGGTCAATATTAGCCGAATTCCGGCCAATATAATAAAAACCGCTGCTTACATAACCGGGGACCGTGATGGCTTCTTTCGCCCGTATGCTGTACCGGACAAAAGCCTTTTGATGGAAAGATGAAGCTTTTGGTAAAAATGTAAAATCCATATTTAGGTTCAGGTTTAAATTTTCAGGAATACGACAGCAATGATTAAACTGCTTTCATTGGGTAATAGGTATCGAACGATTTATTTTCAATCAACTGCTGAACTGTATTTACCAGTTCAACCGGGTTAAATGGTTTTAGAAAATAGTTATGCACATTATACATGGAACAATTCTCTTCTGTTTCTGCCTTGCTCAAACCGGAGAGTACCACGACCGGAATATTTTTATATATTCCGCTGGACGCCAGTTGCTGTATTAATTCCCAGTTTTCCAGATCTGGTAATTGCGGATCGGCAATGATTAAATGTGGGAAATTTCTCTTGGATAACCAATGCATGGCTGAACAACCGTCTGGAACGGTGATAACCTGATAAGATTTTCCAAGTACTGTCTGAAGCAAAAACCGGATCGCCTTACTATCATCAACAGCTAAAATTTGCTTTTTCATGGGCAGAAGTCATTATTTTATCTAGACTCTGTTCCTCAGTAGGTTGGAGTTTAATGGCACGGGGCTAAACATGAGGTATTGGCATCAACAGGATAGAACCTGAGATATGGCTTAGCAATTCGGATTTAATAGTGATTCTGAAAAGGGGATTTCAAGGATAGATGGCCTTTCGACAGCCTTGGTGGTTCGGTTGGGATTGGAAACCTTTAGAGTTTCAGAGGAATTGAACCTGTTTCGGAATTCTACGATAAAAGTAAGTATTTTTTCTTAAGATCCAAATATTGACCAACCTTTTTTGTTAGTAATCCTTAGCTCGAAAAGGTGTTTAACCATCATATCCCCTAACCTTCATTATGCCTTGCAGCCTTTTCCCAAACAGCTGTCTGGCGCTTCCTTAAAAAACGGTAAAAGCCCAGATAAACCGAAAGGTTCATGAACATAAAATAGTAGGGCACGTAGAAGGCCTTAATCCTTATATTCCTATTTGCAAAAATCCAGCCCGCCCATGCCACTGCATAAAACAACAATTGGAGGAGAAAAATACCCACGTAAATTTCCCCTGCCTTGACGTAAACAAGTCCAGCATTACTGATGAAAAAAATGAAAAGACAAACCGGACAAAGTGTCCAGCGAAGTATGCGATGGGATATGAATTGAAAAGAAAGTACGGGGTATTTAAATATATTAAAGAGGTCTTTCAGGATTATCATAGCCTGGAATGCACCAGCTGAAATTCTGATCTTCCTTTTTTGTTCTTCTTTCATAGAGGCGGAGGCCGTTTCGATCGCATAAGCATTTGGTTCATAGCGAATTACAAACCCATCTTTACAGATTTGCAGGGATTGGACAAAATCTTCGATAATTGTGTTTTCAGATGCTTCGTGAAACACGGCCGTTCTTACTGAAAAAAGCTCACCTGCCGCACCCACAACCGAATAGAATTCCGAGTCGAGCTTCTTTAGAAAGGATTCATATTTCCAGTACAATCCTTCGCCTGCTCCGGCAGCTTTGTCTTTTTCCCTTGGCTGGATCTTTTTTTCACCGGCTACACCGCCTACCTTGGGATCAGCATAATGTTTTACGGTTTCGCGAACACAGGCTTCGTTCAGCAGGGTATTGGCATCACAGAAGATCACAAATGGCGTGCGGACGAACTGCATGGCCCGGTTCATCGCCGCCACTTTGCCCCTTCGTTCGGGCTCGTGTAATAATTGAATCCGGTCGTATTTTCGGATGATGGCTGCCGTTTGATCAGTTGAACCATCCGTTATAATAATGATTCTGAGTTTCCCGGCAGGATAATCCAGGTCCAGGCTGTTCCGGATTTTTTTTTCGATATAATCGGCCTCGTTATATGCTGAGATGACCAGGGAGACTTCAGGTTCAAAATCAGTTTGCTCCCGCTGTGGTTTGTACCCGGGTAAAAGGCGTTTGATCCTGACCATCAAAAAAATCAATATCCCGTAACCCAAGTAACTGTAGAAAACAATAAAAAGGCTCAACCAGAATAAAAACTTCAGTATCATGTAGCAGTTGGCTAAGCCGCTAATTTAGAAGATTCAATCCAAGGGGACACATTTTAAAAATGATAATTCCTAAAAATTAGCCAAAGGCCGGAGATATTGGCGTTAAAGACTTCTAATAAATTTTACTTTATGAAATTTATTATTATTTTTGATTCGTTTGGATAGTCCTAACTAGTTGATTACCCTGATGCAATAGACGGAGATCAGCATTCGTTTTTCTTCCAATATGTTTAACTCGTTTTATTCCCGGATCTCCAATAATCCTTTTCATCCCTGTTAACAATAAATATCCTCCGAATGATCGCGGTGTTGGTAATGTCTTTTAATATGAATGTAAAAAATCTTACCCATGGATATTATCTATCTCTTTAAGGTCTTGGTGAGGAGGAAATGGACCATTATATTCTGCCTGATTATTGGCCTGGCAGGGGGATTGATCTTCAGAGTATTCATGCCGCGTCAGTATGTATCTACGGCGCAGTATTCTACAGGGTTTTCCCAGACACAAAAAGTTAGTCTTCAGTTAACCGAAATTTTCGATGTAAACCAGATCGACTTCCGGTTCAATAATGTAATTGAAACATTTAAGTCCCCGATCGTTCTGGCCATGGTCTCCTATGATTTGCTGTNNGTTGCATGACCTGGACTCGGAACATCCTTTCCGAACCCTTACGGAAAAACAAAGAAAGGATTCATCTTACCGGAAAGCAGATTTCCCCAAGGCCCGTCTTATTCTTAGGGAGAAATTGACGTCACTCAAACTGCTTACTACCTATGATCCCCAGGACAAGATGGTTTGGAACCTGATGAATTTGTATGACTATGGTGAGGAGAGTGTATTGAAAGGGCTTACCGTGGAAAGAGTTCCCAAAACCGACTATATAAATGTCTCCTTCGCTTCGGAAAATCCTGAATTGTCGGCCTATGTATCCAATAAGATCGGTACGAAATTCAAAGAATTTTACAATTCACTCACTTCAACGAATACAAAAGAGTCATTATATAAGCTGGACAGTCTTCGTGAAAGCAAAGGAAAGGAAGTGGATACGCTGCGCAACCGCCTTCAGCGGTTCCGGGATAAGATTGGAACGCCCAACCCGGGAGATGCGGCCACAGCAGCGATGAGCGGCCTGCAGGAGCTCACATCCGCGCTTACGGCACAGCAGGCGACCCAGAATGACTACAAGCAACGTTTACAAAGCGTGATCGACCAGCTGCGTGAGATCAATGCCAATGCTTCCTCAACCACTGCTGTTCCCATCAGCAACCATGCTGACGAAATCATGGTGCTGCGCCGCACCAATGAAGATCTCGCGACCAGGCTGTTTCAAAAAGGAGGCGCTGATCCGGTAATTCAGCGCCAGATTGATGATAATATAAATAAGATCGCTTTGCTTAACAGGAGCACGCCCACTGCCGGCGGAGTCAACTCGGCGTCAAAGATCGAAGAACGCAAGCAGGAATTGATAAAAGAGAAACTGGATCTGCAATCATCGATAGCATCTACTGCCGACAATATTGAAATGTATAAAGGCCGCGTTGAACAATTCCGGAGGATAGCCTTTTCCGGAGGCGGGCAGGAGGTCATTGCAAACGCTTATCAGAATGACCTCACCATTGCAGAGAAAGACCTTGAAAAATATAATAGCAGCATCTTTGCTTCCCAGGATATTGATGTGTCTCCGGATTTCAATTTCAAACAAATCCTGCTGGGTCAGCCTCCGATCAAGCCCGAGCCAACCAAGGGCGTGCTGATCATAACAATTTCAGGATTGTCTATGTTTTTTCTCTCTTCTTTATTCATCATCATCCTGGAATTGCTGGATTCTTCCCTGCGCACACCAACGATCTTTCAGAAGGAAACAAAAATGGAGGTATTATCGACTGTAGGGAAAATAGATCTGGATAAAAAATTGCTGCCGGATTACTTTGATTTCAATGCCCGGAGTGACCGCGAACACAACTCCATTCCATTTATAGAGAACCTCAGGAAACTGAGGTATGAAATTGAAAGGAGCGGGAAGCGTGTGGTGCTCTTTACGAGTACCAAAGCCCAGGAAGGAAAAACAACCATCGTGGAATCGCTTGCCCACATATTCAGCATGAGCAAGAAAAAAGTCCTGCTGATTGACGCAAATTTTTCCAACAACACCCTGACACGTGATTTCTCGGCAAAACCAACCCTGGAAACCTTTAGCATGGGCAGCCAGGATGGCGTTGATAAAATATGGGGTATAACCACACTGACCAATATCACCAATGTGGACATCATCGGTTGCGATGAGGGAAACTACACGCCCTCTGAAGTTTTGCCAAAAAATCACTTGCTGAATAACCTGGATAAGCTTAAACAGCATTATGATTTCATCCTGATTGAAGCCGCGGCATTGAACTATCACGCAGACAGCAAAGAGCTGAGTGAGTATGTAGATGGGATTGTATTGGTTTTCTCTGCGCGGAACACAATTAATGAAATTGACCGGGAATCCCTGGGGTTCCTGAGGGATAATAAAAATAAATTTATCGGGGCCGTACTAAATAATGTTGACGAACAGAACCTGGATCTCTAATCCTGATAATTTTAAGATGAAGCACCGTTTTATAAAAAACAGGGATATCATAATGTTCAGTTTCCTACCATGGAACTCCGATATCGCATTTAATTTTAAAGATATGGCGTATGAGCTTGCCCGTTATAACCGGGTATTGTTCGTAGACCGTGCGCTGGACAGAAAAACAGCCCTGAAAAATCTTTTGCGTGGCCGGCCCAAATCTGCAGGCAGTCACGAAAACAAATACATTCAGCAGATACAGGACAATTTCTGGGTGCTTCATCCAAAGTCCTTGCTTGAGTCAGGCACCTGGTCGCCCAACTATAAACTTTTTGATTTTTTCAACCGGATCAATAACAAGCGCCTTTCAGCTGAGATAAAAAAGACCATCCGCAAGCTGGGATTCAAGAACAGTATTTTGTTGAACGACAATGATTTTTACCGTGGATTGTATCTGAAAGGATTATTGCCTGTGCGTGAATATATTTTTTATATCCGCGATTTTTTGACCATACAGCCCTTCTTTGAAAAATTCGGGCCGCGTTGCGAGAAAGAAATGATTGAAAAGGCGGATCTGATCATTGCTAATTCTGCCTATCTGGCTGCATACGCCAGCCAGTGGAATCCCAACAGTGCGGATATCGGCCAGGGCTGCAATCTGCATGATTTTATTGCAGAAGACCTGCCCCTTCCTGCAGATATGAAGATAATTCCTGCACCCGTACTCGGCTATTGTGGTGCCATAACTGGCATGCGCTTGGATGAGGAAATCCTGATCCGTATTTCTTTGGCTTTTCCCGGGCTGAGCATTGTTTTGGTAGGTCCCGCGGATGCCGGTTTTGGAAAAAGCAGATTGAGAACCATGAAGAATGTTTATTTCCTGGGCGGGAAAAAGCCCGAAGAAACAGCTTCATACGTTCAGCACTTTACGATTTGCATGAATCCCCAGGGACTGAATCCACTGACGCTCGGAAATTATCCGAGAAAGATTGACGAATACCTTGCCGCAGGAAAGCCGGTGGTTGCTACCGCGACCCCTGCCATGGAAATGTTCAGAGAATATACGTTCCTCTGTGAATCGGCGGATGACTATATATCCAATATCCGGAGGATATTGGAAAATCCGTCTTTGAATTCAGAGCAAGAAAGGAAAAGGCGCAGGGATTTTTCGCTTACGCATACCTGGGAGAATTCCATCGGGGCCCTTGGCAATGCATTTTATCATTCAGAAAAGCAATATCCTGCCGTTATATTATGAGTGATCAGGAAAAAAATAAACAAATTTTCGAAGTGATCACCACTATGGTGCTGATCGTTTTCATCGTTTTTATTTTCATAAAATTCATGTATTACTAGCATGGCGAATGGCATTTTAATCAAACGTTTTTCTCTGCGGCAATGGTTGCGATACCATATTCTGCAGAAAAAATTAAATACGGCATTTGGCTGGATACTGCTGTCATTGGTCGGAGCTCTAATGGTTTATGGCGTGGTGATGGTGGATTATAAGATCGGCCCGATCGTAATTGTTTGCGTTTCTGCCTTCCTGCTGTTCGTTCTCATCATGAAATACCCCTATTTCGGGCTTTATTTTTTGATTGCATTTTCCTCTATCACCACGGTAATTGACCGCCTCGTTACACTGCCTGTGCCTTCCGGAACCTTTATTGAATTGATAACTTACCTGGAATTTCTCAGCATTCTTTTCAAATATGATCAGAAGAGAAATATTGATTTGAAATTCTGGAAGAATCCGATAACCATTGGTCTGTATGTCCTGTTTGGGTTTTACCTGATTGAACTATTCAACCCTTCGATGTTCAGCCAGCTAGGTTGGTTCAGCTTTTTCAGAAAGCAATTGAGTTATTTTGTTTTTTATTATATATGCTACTCTCTTCTGGACTCGCGCGCACGCATCATTTATTTTGTGCGATTCATGATTTTGCTTTGTACCCTGCTCGCATTGTACGCCTGCAAGCAACAGGTTTTCGGCTATGCAGGATTTGAGTTGAGATGGATTGGAACAGGCGGGGGGTTCGCGCTATTGTTGCAGGCAGGATTGCTCCGGAAATTCTCGGTCTTTTCCGACCCGGCTACATCCGGAATTCTGTTTGCATCCATTTCGATGCTGTGTATTATTTTGTTCATCCGTACGGACGACAAGAAAGAAAGGGTTTGGCTGGGGGTTGCCGGTATAATTAATCTGCTTGGCTACAGTTATTCCGGAACGCGAACTGCCACCTTAATGATTATTGCGGGTATTTGCCTTTATTGCATTTCTACCCTATATGAAAAGAGAACAATCAGATTCTTTATTTATTCGGTTTTGACTGTTACTGCACTTATGGTAATGCCCTATCAGAATGTAATTACCAACCGTATTCTGTCTACTTTTGAAGGAACAAAAGACCAGTCATTAGCCATACGGGATTTCGACCGCCACCAGGTGCAGCCGTATATCCAGGACCATCCTATAGGAGGAGGGATTTTTACCTGCGGATTTGAAGGGCCCAAATATAATCACGGACATTATCTCGAATATCTGCAGCCAGACAGCGGCTACATGAAAACAGTAGCTGAGGAAGGAGGCATTGGACTGGCACTGCTGCTGATATTTTATTTTATTGTAATGCGCCATGGGTATCATTATTTCTACCGTGCAAAGGATCCGGTGATCCGTAATTATTACATTGCCTTACTGATAATGATGTTTACCTTGCTGGTGGCACAATATGCGCAAATGGCCATTACACAATGTCCGGTTGTCTTGTTCTTTCAGGCCATAATGGTTATTTTTATCAAATTGGCCGATTTTGATACAGACCCTCAAACAAAACCCATAACCACTATTCAAAATTGATCTATGCGATATTTATTGTTGGCCTTCCTGCTAATTTCCGAATCTATCTATGCCCAAACGCCTGTCAGTAAATATCTTTTCCGGCCTGATAGCACACGTTTGCCGGATATCCGGGAACGACTTGTGCAGCTGGCCCTCCAAAATCCGGCTTATGAAATGGTAGATCATGCATCCAAGGCTGCTTCTTACCAGGTGCAGGTCGCCAAATCTGCTTATCTCGGTTTAGCATCCGCCCAGGGAAATATCAATGAGTTCACGATTAACCCCCACGCATTTAGTACTTCCACGGGTGGGTATGTTCCAACCATATATCCCAGGTATAACTTTTCTTTGGTTATTCCATTTGACATATTCACCAGAACGAAAAATAATGTGAAGTCCGCCAAAGAGAATTACTATATCACTGTCGCAGCTAAAAATCAAAAATTCCGTGAGATAAAAGCCGATATCCTCACCAGGTATGAAAATTATCTATTGCAAAAACAGCTTGTGGAATTCCAGGGTAAATTGACACAGGGAGAATATTCATCGCTGAAAAGAGCAGAAAGTGATTTTGCTGAAAACCTCATTAAGCTGGATGATGTTGAAAAGGCCCAGAAAAGCTATATCAATGAACAGGTGCGGAGCCTCACCCTGCAAAGGGACCTGAACCTCTCCAAGATCGAGATCGAAAAAATTATTGGAGTTAAGATTGAGGACGTGGAAAGGAGCATGAAATGATGGTGAAAAAAGGGTCCGGCCATCATTAGGCATAAAAAGAAGGCGCAAATAAGAGGGGAAGGGAGGTTGATGCCAAGACACTTCATACGAGCTGGATTTGGTCTTAAAATGGGTCTTCATGAGATATTACCAACTGCCGGCATTTTTGTAGTTTTGCAAAAAAAAAGGTATATTGTAGGCAGTCTGTCTTTTCCAGTAACTATGAGGATTTTCTACCTTATTCTTCTTATTATGTTTTGCTCGGCCTCCCAGGTCAAAAGCCAGAACAGGATTCCGGGCTTTCCTGATCCTGAACCTGAAAGCGTACGCTTTTACCCTAACCCAGCTACATCATTTATCACTTTTGACTTCATCAAAAATTACGGCAGAAATTATTCTCTTCAGGTCTTTAATTTTCTTGGAAAAAAAGTTTACGAGTTCTCGGCTGCAGACCAGAAAACAGTTCTTAACCTCTCCGATTTTTTCCGCGGAATTTATATTTTTCAACTGAAAGATCCCAACGGCAAGATCGTTCAGTCGGGCAAGTTCCAGGTGAACAAATAAATATAATTTGAAA
>PLEB01000044.1 GCA_003136915.1 Chitinophagaceae bacterium | reverse complement strand
AACCGTCCTGGGTATAATAGACAATGTCCAGGTATGCAGTATATAAACCGGTATAAGTGTTTAGTCCGATATCATCCAGATACACGCTATCCTTTTTGATCGAACTCACGCGGCCTATTTGAACTGTTGGACAATCACCCCCGTTTATATCATGGTCATAGTAAGTCCGATTAGTCGAAGCAATGATATAATCTCCGGGATGAATCAGCTGTGTAATTGCAGGGCCTCCAAGAAAACTTCCAGTCCATTTGGTTCGGTCTATTTTTATATTCAGGTTGCCTGGCAGGCGAATCGCTTCTTCATAATCCTCAGTTTCCAGAATATGATAACTTATCCCGGTTCCAGAATTAAAAGCATACTGGGAACCATGATAAAGCGGATCTGTTCCGTTCGAGAAAAAGTATGGATTGTCGAAAGTTCTGTTGATTCCCAGCGTGCCACCATAACCGGGCCCATAATAGATGTGTACATTTTCAAATGAAGGGCCGGGATAGCTACTCAATCCTTTTCCATACAAATTCGTGATGATCGGAGCTGTACTCAGGGTCATGTCCCGGAAGACCACATGCATCGTACTTAAATTCATGCGGTGGGTACTATTGCCATCGTAATAACGGAGCATTCCTCCTGTGAATGTGGCCGGCCCACCTGCAAATATATAATCCGGAGCCGGCATCTCTTTGCCAGTCAGAAAATCTATCTGAAAATTAATAAAATTGGCCCCGGCGGCGCTGCCGACCAATCCTATTCTGAAAAGACTTTCTGAATAAATATCTTTGGCACTCAGTGGAAATCTGTCTGCCACCAATTCAAAAAGCTGGTTGACATTTCCCGCTATATTCATTCCATTGATCATCACGCTACCGCCGCCTGTTCCTCTGCCATAATGCAGCCCATCCAGGATCGTATGCGCGCTTCCCCAGCATTTGAAGCGGTCAATATGTATTTCTTTGCTTTGGTCCTGTCCGATAGCTATTGCCACCTTAACATCCTCAACATCACAATCAATGATATTTATCATTTCGTCATTTGCCGTGANNCCGCTTGTTCCGCCCCGGCCTGTACCGGGAAGATATTGGTTACGTAAAAAGCTGTATCCGTCGGCAGCTTTCAGTTCATTTGAATCACAAAACGGATCAATGGCTATCCCTGAATAAGGCGCATAGCGGGTATCATGAACTGATCCGTTATTCCATTCGGAATAAAGCGTTGTTCCAATATTTTTATTCGTCATGGAAAATGGGAAAGTATATCTCCCAAGAAAATTGAGATTTTCGATCTGAATGCCGCGCCCGAGTTGAATACCTATTGCAAACCCATCTGTAAAATCGCAGATGATGGATGATAAATAAGCACTGGAAGCCGACTTGGCTGGTGTGTCACCAAATAATTTTATGGTGAAAAATTGCCAACGGCCATTCACCACATATTGCAGGAGAAGGGGATGGGTTATTCTGTATTGGCCGACAGGAAAATAAATCGAAGTACCAAGGGAAGGATTTTGTATAGCCCCATCAATAGCTTTTTGAATAACCAAATAATCGTCATGCTGCCCATCAGCTTTGGCACCCAGATCCTTTATATTGAGAACATGCTGTCCATAAACCGGTGAAATAATCGTGACGCAAATGAATATGAAAATATGCTTCATGCCCCGCATAAGTTTGCTATATCTCGTGGGTTATCGGTTTCATAAACACCAATCCACAATCCTGTTCGCCCAATCCGCACGGTAAGATGCCTGGACCTTTATGTAGTTGTCAGTAAATCCTTCCATCATGCCCCTGGTACTGCTTCGCTCGAACAATACTTTCCGGGTTTGACCTATATGCTGGCTGCTGAAGTATTGTAATTTTTGAAAAGAAAGATTTCGCAATATTTTATTGCGTTCATTGCGGACAGAAACGGGCACCACAGGTTTAATTTCCAGGGCCGCTGTATTGTCGCGCTCGGAATAGGTAAACACATGCAGGTAAGAAACATCCATGGCATGCAAAAAATCAATAGTTTCCTGGAAATCTGATGCAGATTCCCCCGGAAATCCAACGATCACGTCGGCTCCAATAGCTGCATGGGGCATGAGCGTCTTAATGCTCGAAACGCGGTCGGCATAAAGTTCACGTTGATATCTCCGGCGCATCATGCCAAGTATTTTATTACTTCCGCTCTGCAAAGGAATATGAAAATGCGGCATGAACCGGTCGCTGTTAGCTACAAGTTCAATGATATCGTTGGTAAGCAAGTTGGGCTCGATGGAAGATATCCGGAACCTGGGCATTTCGGTCATCTTGTCAAGCGCCTGCATAAGCCCGAAGAAGTCCGCTGATCTTTTTTTGATAGGAATGACGGGAGCTCCGCCAATTCCGAAATCTCCCAGGTTCACGCCCGGTAGCACGGTTTCCTGAATTCCTTTGGATGCCAGTGTGCGCACATTCTGAATCACATGGGAAATACTGTCACTCCGGCTTTTGCCCCGGGCCATCGGAATGGTACAGAAAGAACAGGTGAAATCACAACCGTCCTGCACTTTCAGAAAAGCCCTTGTACGGTCATCATAAGAGAAAGCATCGTGGAATTCTTGCACATCTTCAATATCGCAACTGCAGATCCTGGACGGATCGCCTTTTACAAGTTGGGTGATATGAGCGGCGATATTAAATTTTTCCGATGCACCCAACACCAGGTCAACGCCGGGAATGGCTGCGATTTCCCTGGGTTTGAGTTGGGCATAGCAGCCGGTGATCACCACAAAACTATCCGGGGATTTTCGTTGGATTTGCCTTACCAGGTAGCGGCATTCCTTGTCAGCGTTTTCTGTAACCGAACAGGTGTTGATCACATACACATCGGCCGTGGAATCAAATGATTTTTTCTCAAATCCTGCCTCTTGCATGAGTCGCGACATGGACGAGGTTTCTGAAAAATTCAGCTTGCATCCCAGGGTATGAAAAGCCACGGTTCTTGCCTCGGTCATAAGGCCGCAAAGATACGGCCGTACAAAGAAATAATTGCGCTGTATCTTTATGATCCATGCGATTCAGCGGTCATATCCGGAAGATCTACTTTTTTTACGCGCTTATCTGGTTTGTCTTTTTCACATTGATTGCTTTTCCGTTCGTGATCGTTTCTTCTTTATTTGGAAGAATCGCAGGGGGCAATTTTATCTGCAGTCTTGCTAAAATATGGGCAGACATCTGGTATTTCCTGCTGGGTATCCGTCATCAAAATATTTTTGAGTCGGATTATGACCCGGGAAAGACCTATGTATTCGTCAGCAATCATACTTCTTACCTGGACATTCCCTGTATATTCAAAGCCATCCGCAAACAGCCATTCCGGGTGCTTGCAAAAGCGGATCTGAAAAAAATCCCGGTCTTTGGTTATATCTATAGCAGGGGAGCGGTTATGGTGGACCGCGGGAACACAACACAAAGGGCACAGAGCGTCCGGGCGCTGAAAAAACTGCTTGGCCATCATGTTTCAGTATTTATTTTCCCTGAGG
>PLEB01000272.1:281-3081 GCA_003136915.1 Chitinophagaceae bacterium | reverse complement strand
AGCTCCATTGCATAAACAATATCAGCGGAGATCCGTCTTCAATATCCTTGTTGCTGTCTGATGTAACCGACTTTGAGGTCTTCTTCATTTCTGGTTTATGATAACGGTAGGTTTTTTGACTATCTGCTTTCTTGTTGGGATCTTCCTGCTGATCTTCGGTCTTATTTTCCTGATCACCGGGAGCCGAAAGTTTTTCAACTCTTTCGAGACCATGATCGGTCATCACATAATCAACATCACTTTCCCAGGAATTATCGCTGTTATCCCAGCTATTGTCCCATTCGAAGTTAAAGCCCTGGTTGTGCGAGTTGCGGTTTATATTAAACCAATGAAAATCATCCAGGCTTTTATCCATCCTGATCCTTTTTCCCACGGGCATTTCAATCACAAGTAAAACCTGCTGATTCCTGAATGCCTGATTGGGCTTGATGGAAAAACCTGCGGGCAGGTATAACAGGCTGTCCCTTTGCTGAACATTAAAACTAATTTGCGAAGCCAGGTTGCGTGCTATGCCTGAATTACTTCCACGACTCATTTTTTCGTTGCGGAGATGCCAGGCACTATCGCTGCTCTTTACAATATTTACACGAACCGTGTTCATCGTCAGACTGTCTTCACTCACTTCAAAAAAGGGCGCATTATGATGCCAGTTTATGCCCATCCAGTCAGATTCAAAATACAATGGTTTCTGTTCGTCCATTTTCACAATGAGTTTGCCATTTACAGGCGAATCGATTTTCAGGTCTTCGCTAACTCCCGCCCGGGTTCTGAAATCTGATGAAACAGATGCTATAAGCGAAAGCAGACTGATCAATCCGATTACCCAGAGCGTGCCAAAAATATAGCCGAGGTAATTGCTGCCTTTGCGTGCTCCGATAATGCGTCTGATCAGCCAGGTAAGCAAACCAATAACCGGGAGGATCAGGAAGAGCAGCAGCGCCGACCAGGCCAGCAGGTTCTGCCAGAAACCAGTCAGCACATAATTCTTCAGCGGCAGAACGCCAGATCCGGTAAAAATCAATCCGATCAAGGCCATGACAAGTGCAANNATGCAGATCGAGGCAATAAAGAGAAAGAAAGCTCTGAACAAAACACCTATGGCATGCCCGATCCCATTACGCGGAGACGGGCCGGCAGACATATTTCTGCTAAATTCGGTTGACCTGTTCTTAAACTGCGTACCGAATTGCTGGGCCTGTTTTTTCATTTCGTCGCCCACCTGGGATGCTTTTTGTTTAAACCCTTCCAGATCACTCTTAATCGTATTCTTGATAGATTCGATATCTATTTTTTCTCCTCTCATTTCCAGTTTTTCAGATGCCGTATTAGCTTCCGGCAACACGATCCAGAGAATGATATAAGTTATAAATAAGGTCCCTCCGAATCCGCCGGTGAAGAATACAGGACCCCTGTCATAATCAAACCATACATGACGGAATATGGATGCAAGGAACCCAATGATCAGGGGCAATGCGAATATTAACCGGGGTATCCAAACTTCAATATTAAAATATGCTGCAAGTCCGCTGGCTACGCCGCCAATCACTCTTTGGTCGGGATTGCGGTATAGTCTTTTCTTTACCGTAGTCACCATTGATTTGGGCGGGAGCACAATCCAAAGGATAATGTAAAGCAGCAACGCGGTTCCGAAACTTCCGAGAATCAGCAAAGCATAAATAATCCTGACTACAGAAGAATCAATGCGCAGGTAAGCAGCCAAGCCACCGCAAACTCCCCCAAGCATTTTATCATTTTCAGAGCGGTACAGGCTTCTGTGTTCAGGCTCTGCGTTTGGTTCCGAATAAGTGTAGGATGTATTCCCAGCTGTTCCTGATGATTTGACATTTTCTTCCTGATCAAAATCTTCCGGATGTCCCATGCTGGTGATCGTGTCATTCACATCATCGTCTGTTATGCAGGTCGCTCCTTTTTTTAATCTTTCGGAAAATAATTCAGCAAACCGGTTTTCTATATCGTTGACGATTTCATCACCGCCTTCCTCTGCTGCAAAATATTTTTTCAGGTTATCCAAATACTTGCGCAGGATATCGTAAGCGGTTTCTTCAATCGGGATTACCCGGCTGTGAAAATTTATGTTGATGATCTTTTTCATTTTTTACTTGTTTGAGGATTGATCGTTTTATTTATTTTCAGACAGGCCTTTCGCTTTTATTTGCCAGGGTATCCACCGCATTTGCAAGTTCCTTCCAGGTGGTTTCCAGCTCACGGTAAAATGCCAGGCCTTTTTCCGTAAGGGAAAAATATTTTCTTGGGGGACCTGAATTGCTTTCGACCCAGCGGTAAGTCAGCATCTCAGCATTCTTTAACCTGGTAAGTAAAGGGTACAGGGTCCCTTCCAGAATGTGAAGATTAGCCGATTTCATTTCTTCCACAATATCAGATGGGTAAGCTTCTCCCCGCCGGATGATGGAAAGTATACAGAATTCCAGAATTCCCTTTCTCATCTGGCTCTGTGTGTTTTCTATGTTCATGTCTTTGCATTTTATGCGGTATCAATTCCGCTTTCTGAAACAAAGATAAGAAAGAATTTAGTACTATGCAAAACAAAGTACCATATTAAATGAGCTAACTTTTAATGGCGGGTAAGGAAGAGGAGTGCAACTATCACATAACCATAAGATTGTGAAATTAAAAATTAAAAATTAAAAATTAAAAAATCGGCTCAGCGGTTTATTGCTAGGGATGAGTGGCGCAAGTTTCGTTGATGGTTGATGGTTGATGGACTTTGATTGCGAATTCGCACATGGGAGCCATCAACCATCAACTATCAACCATCAAC
>PLEB01000272.1:0-223 GCA_003136915.1 Chitinophagaceae bacterium | reverse complement strand
GCAACGGTTTTCCCATCCTCCTGCTGACGCATGTAGAATGCCTTGATCTCTTTCGGATAGCCGGTTACGATTACGGGTTTTTTAAAATGCTTCTCTACAAGGTAGCGTTCGTGTTCACTCTGGAGATCAATTCCCCAGGCTATTTCATATTTGAATTTTTTCTTTTTGTAGGCGGAGGAATCCAGTAATATGTTAATTGCTTCCGTATAACTGATCCGCTGGA
>PLEB01000424.1 GCA_003136915.1 Chitinophagaceae bacterium | reverse complement strand
CGGGCCAAAAATCTACTTTACAATATCCAGGTTCAAATCGTCCTTTCGTTGCATAATGATTCCATCCCATCTGCGCCCCGTCAGATGGGGCATTGAACCATCCCTGATACCCGGCCATAATCAGGCCTTTGTAACTTTTAAAGGATGAACCCGGACTATATTTCTGCTGTGCCCTCCCAATTGTCATCAGGAAACTTCCCGCCAAAACCAAAATTTGACTTTTTAACATATGGCTCATTTAATAGTCACATCGGGAATATCTCCTTCAATACCCCATTTTTTATTTGGCTTAGGCCCCATTTCTAATTCCAGGACTCCACCGTTTACCAGCTGTTCATGAGTGAACCAGGGTGTATTCAGTTGTACACCGTTCATACGACTACTTTGGATGTATTTGTTGATGTCCGAACAGTGATTCGCAATAATGGTAAACTGCTTACCATTTTCCAGGGAAATAGTTACTTTACTGAATACCGGACTTCCGATTGTATAAATTGGTATGCCCGGCGTTATGGGATAAAATCCCATAGATGAAAAAACTACGAACGCAGACATGCCTCCGCCGTCCTCATCTCCAGGTATGCCAAAAATATCGTCTTTGAACCATGAGGATAAAAGCAGCCGTATTTTCTGTTGTGTCTTCCATGGCGAATTTGTATAATTATATAAATATGGAATGTGGAAGCTTGGTTCGTTTCCCATAGAATATTGACCTACCAGCGCAGTTGCATCGGGGAATTTATTCCAGTAAACATACTTCGACCGGCCCAGGTCTTCCCGGAACAATCTGTCCAGCCTGTCTTCGAATGCCTGTTTACCCCCCATCAGAGAAATGAGGCCCGGGATATCTTCCTGAACCTGCCATAAATAAGTCCAGCCATTGTTTTCATCAAAATAATCCCTTCCTCCCATACCTCCGTCAAAGACCGGATCTATATTAATCCATTCCCCTTTATCATCCTTCGGTAAAAAAAACATTTGCTCTTTATTCCAAAGGTTAACGTAATTCTTACTCCGTTTTTCAAAGAGTGTGAAGTCACTCATTTTCCCCAAATCTTTTGCTAACTGGGCTGTAGCCCAGTCATCATAGGAAGCGCCCAGTGTGACAGCGACTGCCTGCCGTTTTTCAAATGGATGTACCAGTTTTACATTTTCTTTTGTACCGGGAGGTAAGGCAGGGAAATATCCGTGAGACTGATAAAAATCATCAAGGATTGTTTTCTCTCCATTGCGCCAGGGAAGCATTGTGGCGGAAACAGCATTCTTTCTCATGCCCTCGTATGCAGTCTGAACATCAAATTTCCTGAGTCCTTTTCTATATGCGTCCAGAAATACAATGGAGGAATGAAAGCCATTCATACAGGCATAGTCGCCGAACAGCAGTGGAAATGTGGGCATCCATTTGCTTTGCTCAAACATTCGAACATATGACTGAAGCATATCCTCCTCCTGAGCAGGATGCAATATCATTCTGAGTGGATGTAATGCGAGGTAAGTATCCCAGGACCAGTCATCAACATAAAATGGTCTGTCAGCCTTATTGATTTTGTTATTGAAACCACTATAATAAAATGAGTCTTCTGTGATATCAACCATTCTTTCATGGCACCTGTACAAGGCAGTATAGAAAGATCTTTTTTGGCTTTCCGTACCTCCTTCAACCTGGATCTGGGACAGCAGGTCCGACCATATTTCTTCGGCATCATTTTCCACTTCTGAGAAACTTTTCTTACTTATTTCTTTTTCGTAATTGATCTCAGCTTGTTTTTCGCTGACAAAACTGATGGCGTACCTGAATTCAATAGTGTCACATCCGGCGGGTAAATCAATATAGACCCTGGCTGATTTACCAGAAATGCTTTGTACCGCTTTTAACTCTTTATTTTTAACGAGTCCGCCTTTTCCATAAGCGTTAAAAACGCCATACATGTAAATTTTGACATCCCCATGCCAGGTCTCCATACCCGATATTTCATTTCCGGATTTAATTTGCAGAGAAGCTTCGCCGTCATTGCAGGTATTCATTAAAACGGCTCTTTGTTTTCCCTGAGGGAAAGTAAACCGGAAGATGCCTGTTTTCTTTGAGGGCGAAAATTCAACTGTTATATCCTCATCGAGTAAATAGGTAGAATAGTACCAGGGTCTGGTAATTTCAAGGTCCTGATCATATGGCATTTTCTGATCCCAGCTATCGGGAGCGATTGGATAAATGGATGGTTTAATGCAAAAGACCGTACCCAGGCGATGTGAAACGGCAGTTAGAGGAAAACCGGAAATCTCATCATCCAGATAATCCTTCCGGATCGGATAGACCCTGATCACCTGATTTGGGAGATATGCTGTCGGACGTGTGGGCTCAAGCAACTGAGCAACATTCCCGATTGTGGGGTCTATATATTTAAGTAGCTTATTCTCCGGGGCTGAAGTATCACCAGAAAAGTACGGATTGCCTTTGGCGCTAAAAAACAAGGCGATCTGAAACAGTAAAATAACAGATCGCCTGCAAGGCAGATGTTTAATCATTAAAATAAAATTTTGGAACTGCAATATGCCTACCTCCATAATCCGATAAAGGGTATGGATTTAGTCCAATTATTAAAAAAGTTTAACCATGCCAGGCATGGTTAAACTTCTATCGCGGTATCTGAATATCAGTATCCTGGATTCTGCGTCCATTGCGGGTTTTTCAGCATCTCATCTATTGGGATAGGGCAATAATACCTTGTTTGAATATTATTACCACCGAGACTTATCGGATTTTCCAGAGGGTTTCTGGCGGCAACCACCTGCGGAAGCAATTGAAGACGTACAATATCAAACCATCTTGCTCCCCATTCTGCCGCTAACTCATAGGCTCTTTCAAATACTACAGAATCCCTGAATGCTATAGCAGAAAGACCAGGTGTCAGAGCCGGCTCACCTGCGCGCGTCCTCACCAGGTTAATGGCTGAGTATGATTGGGCGGTAGGTCCGCTTGCTGCCATATCAGAAGCCTCGGCATAATCCAACAATACCTCCGGATACCGCATTACATCGTTTGTCTTGTTCGTGCTTGGATTCATTTGGAAGAGGATAGAATCTGTTTCCTGACAGCCTATAGGTCCGTCGTTTACCACACCGCTCCTGAATTTCCTATAGAAAGGATGTTGATTCCTTGTCTTAACTGAATTATAAGGAACCAGGAGAAAGCTTTTATCCGGCTGGATAAGTTTAAGCGTTGTATAGAACTCTTCGTCTGTTCTTTTGCAGACCGGAGCGGCTTTGTAAAAATTGATTTCGGGATAGAATTCTTCCCAACCGAAATTCCCATCCAACCCATATTCTTCCCAGGGCATAGAACAATCTCCGTAAAAGCGGTCAGGATTTCCACCAGGGACATTAAACTCCAAACCGAAAATGGACTCTGAATTATTATTCGTAGTGAACACCGTTCCGTAATCGGGAACGAGGGTGTATTGGCCGGACAGGATAACAGAGTCGGCTTCAGCTGCTGCTAACGCATAGTTACTGGCCTGGTTCAGTGGCCAGGTTGCCATGGTCAGATAAACATCAGCCAAAAGAGATCTGGCCGCATTCTGTGTAGCTTTCCCCGGTGCTCCCGGAAAACTGGTGGGAAGCAGGGTGATGGCCGTTTGCAGATCGCTGATTACAGTTGCATAAACTGTGGCGATTGAATCTCTCGCAGGCCTATAGTCAGCTGGAACCTGGGTAGTGATTACGGGCACAGGGCCAAATGTCCTGACCAGCATATAATAACTCCAGCCTCTTATAAAATAAGCCTGGCCTGCTGCGCCATTTATTGCGGCCGGGTCACCGACCACTTTACTATAATTCTGTATCACATTGTTACTCTGGTATATGGCCGCCCAGGGAGTACCCCACTGGCTGTGGGCAATGGAGCCATTTCCGCTGCTCCCATTCAATTCATCAAAACTACGCTGATCCCCTTTAGCCAGGTTCGGATCTGCCGTGAGGTCATCTGAACCAAAATAAGAATACAGATGGAAATCAAAGGCATAAGCACCATCTTCAACCAATTGCTGATAAATGGCCGCAACCGATGCGTCCAGATCTGATTGCGTTTGGAAATAAGTTGCTGGCGTCAATGTCGCTTTGGGATCCTCTTTGAGTTTCGAACATCCCAGGAAGGCCATCAACACCAGGAATAGAAGTGGTATCAGGATTTTCATTTTCATTTTAGTAATTTTTAATATAAAAAGTAGCATTTGTCAATTGATGAATGGTTAAAATCCGACCCTGAGTCCCAGCGTATAAGTTCTCGGGTTTGGAATGACTCCCATTTCCACGCCTTGCGTCTGGGCAGATTGTGCATTAGTCAATTCCGGATCATACCCCGGATACTTGGTGATCGTAAATAAATTCTGGCCACTCACATACACATCCACACTGCGGATTTTTGCATTGCCCAAAACACTTTGCGGAATACTATATGTCAGCGACAAATTTTTGAGTTTTACAAAATTTGCATTGTACACAAACCGGCTGGTGTTTGTAGGAAATCCGCCATTGGGGCTGCCCGTTGTGCTAAAATCAGGAATATCCGTTTCATTTTTAGCGGTCCACATTTTGGTCGCATCCGAGTTAGTCGCATTGCGTACTCCCGGAGCCTGACCCCATGTATACGCTATCGTTTGAGAATATATTTGTGATCCCTCCTGTCCGGAAAACATAAAGCTGAGGTTGAAATTTTTGTAGCTAAAATCATTGATAAAGCCCCAGGTGGATTTAGGTATTCCGTTTCCGATGGGGACATAATCATTCTCATTAATGGTACCATTACCATCTACATCCAGGAATTTTGCATCCCCTGGTTTGCTGCCATATTTTGCGGCTTCGGTAGCTTCAGCTGTTTTCCAGGTTCCCAGGAATTTGTATCCTGTAAATTCCCCCAGCGGCTTGCCAACTTTCAGAATTGAAATATTCGCCTGCGGCTGGCCGATTCCACTGATGATCACATTATCCAGACCATTCAGATTTAACACCTTATTGTCGTTGAACGATATTTCAAAAAAGGTGTTCCAATTTAAACCACCAGGATTAGGCGCAAGGGGCGTTCCGGAAATCCCGAGTTCGATACCCCTGTTTTGGAGGCTGCCAATATTCCTCTGATAGCTGCCGCCGCCCAGATAGGCTGGTGTTTGGTAGCTAAATAATAGATTTGAGATTTTTTTGTTATAGGCTTCAATTGTAAACGCCAGGCGGTTATTTAAAAATCCTGCGTCCACGCCGACATTGGTTTGTAAAGTGGTTTCCCAAACCAGATTGGTCGAAACCGGAGGCCCGAGCGGAGTACTGATGGAGAGTGATGATCCATCAAAATAATAACCCACGTTACTCGTATTGATCACCGGGATGGATGAATAGGGCGGCACTCCCTGATTGCCCGTTTCTCCATAGCTGCCCCTGAGTTTTAAGGAAGAAAAAACTTTTGAATTCGCCATGAATTTTTCTTTGGACATGAGCCAACCCACCGCCACAGAGGGGAACGTGCTGTATTTCTTCGTTAATCTGGAGGAACCGTCGTCCCTGATACTTGCCGTAAGAAGGTATTTTTCCTTATAAGAGTAGTTGATCCTGCCCATGAACGATTCCAGTTCACTGGCCGAATAACCTGAATTGACTGCCTGCGTTAAGCCCACACCCAGGTCATAATATCCACGGGCGTAAGTAGACAGATTAGTTGACTGCGCGTTGAAATTCTGATTNNTAAATTATAATTAAGAAAATTACTTGACTGAACGGCAGTGTTCCATACTGAATTTGCAGAAATGTTTCCGTTCGTAATTCCATTTATAATTGTCGTGCTGGTGTTCAATCCAAAAAGCTGGCGGGTCCACCCATATTCTGACTCATAAGAGTCGGAAGAAGTGAACGTGAGGTTTGGAAGGATACGATAAGTCAGTACGCCGGTTCCGATCGCATCCAGGGAGCTCCCATCAACAAACTGACTGGAAGCCTGCGCTACCGGGTTCACATTATCGGCACCATACGGAGAAATGAGATTATAAGCTCCGGTTTTTGGATCCCGGACGGGTGTGGTGGGATCCCAGTCGGTTGCAACAGCAAAAGGATCCCCGGTATCCCCTCCATAGGTAGTGTGAAGATCAGTGTTCGTATTGCGGCTTGTCGGAATGGCCGTGACAACATAGAACTTCAGATCCAGTTTATCATTTATCTTAAAATCAAGGTTGGACCTCAAAGTAGCCCTTCTATAGTATTGGTTCACGATAAGGCCCGGTTGATCCAGAAAATCAAAAGAGAAAAAATATTTTGTATTTCTGGATCCTCCAGATACGGAAGCTTCATAATTCTGGATAAGTGGTTTCTCCTGAAGGGCCTTCTGCCAGTCCGTTCCTTTATTCGTTCTGAATCCATCAAGCTGGGCCGCCGTAAAAGCAGGAGGTATACCCGTTACTGAATTTTGAATGTTTACCGTATTGGCAAAATCGTAAGCATCCATCAAATCCAATTCTTTCGCAACTTCTGCTTTCTGAATCCAGGCGTCAACGCCTATTCGGGGAGTTCCCTCATGGCCTGATTTAGTTGTTATGAGTACAACCCCATTGGACCCCCTCGATCCATAAATTGCACCGGCAGAGGCATCCTTTAAGATTTCCATCGACTCAATATCAGACGGACTGATGGTTTGAATGGATCCCCCGACATATCCGTCTATTACGTATAGCGGCTCATTGGACCCGGTTATTGAATTGGTCCCCCTGATCCGGACACTAAGCGGAGCACCCGGATTACCGCTCACACTCTGTACTGCTACTCCGGGAGTAGTACCTTGTAGCGCCTGTTCCACTCTCACAAGCGGTCTTTTCGCAATTTCATCTGCATTTACGGTGCTGATGGCCCCGGTAACATCCTTTTTTCTTTGCGTACCATAACCGACAACGATCACATCATTTAAAGACTGGGAACCACTCTTTAATTGAATACTAAAATAAGAGCTCCCTCCAACAGCAACCTCAGTGCCTAAATACCCAACAAAAGACACGACCAATTCGGCTTTCGCTCTGCCGGAATAAGAAAGCGCAAAATTTCCCGACGAATCAGCAAAAGTGGATGTGGTTGTATTCTTAATATTTATGTTAGCTCCAGGGAGGGGTTTGCCCTGATCATCCGTAACCTTACCTTTTATCAAGCGGTTTTGAGCAAAACCGTGAAGAAGGCCAAATACCAGTATTACCAGTAATGGAAATTTTTTCATATCAAGCAATGGTTTTGGTGAGTAAAGCACAAATAACGGGACAAGGCATTAACTGAATCGCTAATAATTGATTAATTATTGAATTAATTATTCTTTTTTTATGGTAATCGAAAATTAGATAGGCGGATTGAACCTAATAAGGATGCTTTACATAAAAAAGGGGAATGTAAAGACATTCCCCGTGGAGCAGTGTCAATATATTATTGGAGCATCTACTCTGCTTAAACCAAAAGACTGTAAACCCAAAAATCTTATATATTCTAAATAAACATAATTCAGGGAACAAAATACATTCCCGGGGTTAATTCAGATACTAATAATTGATTAACTCCTGTATTAATTAATATTTTTTGAAAACGGGTAACACATCGAAGGGCTTAGGCAATCTTTTGCCGTAAGAAAATGAGATTTGAAATTGAACCGGGTCTGTCTGATAAAATCAATGCATCAGATGAGCATATTCCTCAAATCTTTAAAAATCTGGATAATTATATAAAATTAATTGATTATTAAAGGTCTGGTTAATCGCTTACTTGTTCATTGCAGCTATTGGCTTGTCAATCAATTTAAAGAAGTCCCATACCCATTTCCCTTCTTATAATTATGAAACTCAATATTGTTTCATGACTTGTAAACTTTCAACTCATTAAAATAATGAATATCAAAAGACTTTCTCCAACTTATGACCGTCGCTCGGTTCTGAAAGCACTTGGACTAGGAACAGCGTCAGGTTTTTTAGGAGTATTCGGTGGGATTCCTTCTGCAAGAGCAGGCGGAATCGAAAAGCCATCCAATACTGGCAGTTTGCCTTCCTTAACGATAAGAAGCGTAAAAGCCATTGGAACGGCTCCGCAGGGCGCTAACCTGGTCGTTGTAAAAGTAGAAACTTCTGAACCTGGCCTGTATGGTTTGGGCTGTGCCACATTCACCCAACGAGCAGAAGCGGTTGTTGCGGCAATAAATAATTATATGCCTGACTTCTGCGTCGGGAAAGACGTGGATAATATCGAGGACATGTGGCAATCTTTCTTTGTTAGTTCTTATTGGAGAAACGGACCCGTTCTTAATAACGCCCTGAGCGGACTCGATCAGGCATTGTGGGATATTAAAGGAAAACGGGCCAATATGCCGGTATATCAGTTATTGGGCGGGAAATCCCGATTTGCAGTTGATTGTTATGCGCATGCAGATGGTAAATCGCCCGAAGAAGTAGCAGGCAACGTTCAAAAATATATGGATCTGGGCTTTCAATATGTCAGGATTCAACAAGGCGGTTACGGTTCTTTATACCTGGCCCAAAAGCCAGACTTTAAAGACGCGGGATTTGGCAGACCCACCGACGATTTTATGGATGAAAATGCTTACGTGCAAGCCGTTCCGAAAATGTTCAAGGAAGTGAGAATACGGTGCGGAGAAACCGTGGAACTACTACATGATACCCACGAGCGTGTACAACCAATGAACATGATCAATATGTGTAAGAGGCTTGAAGAATATCATCCGTATTGGATTGAAGATCCCGTGACTCCTGAAAATATGGACTGGTTCAAACAGCTTCGCGCGAGTACGACCGTACCATTTGCGATGGGTGAATTATTCAATAATCAAAACGAGTTTGTAAGTTATATGGCCGACCATTCATTTGACTATATCCGCTGCCATCTCTCCCAAATCGGAGGCATAACGCCAGCCATGAAGGTCGCCAGGCTGGGCGAATTTTTCAACGTAAAATCGGGATGGCACGGACCCGGCGATGTTTCTCCGGTCGGGCATGCAGCTCAATGCCATATCGACCTGGCTATCTGGAATTTTGGTGTGCAGGAGTCTGTTGAGTTCTCCGACAAACTAATTGAAGTTTTTCCGGGCACACCTGTTTTAAAAAATGGATATTTCTATGTAAATGAAGCGCCTGGCCTCGGAGTGGATATTGATGAAAAGATGGCCGCAAAATATCCGATCAATAACAAAGCGGGTCGCTGGACAATAAGAAAACGGGACGGAACGATTATCAGACCTTGATTTTTCCTAACCAGCGTTACCATTTCAAACAACTGTTGCTTTATCAATATTACGCGCCGTACTACGCGCGCGCAACCCTGAATGTCTCCAATAAAACATAGACCGGTTCAAAAAATAATCTGGCCGTTTGTCCTGACGCTTTGTTTGCTTGGATCTTGCAAATTATCCGACAGAGAGGCTAAAAATAAACAGGTCAGGAATTCTGTTGACTGGCCAATATACGGAGGAAACAAGGCCGGCAACAGGTATTCTCACCTGAATCAAATCAATCTGAGTAACGTAAATAAATTGCAAGTTGCCTGGGTTTACAACTCAGAGCCGCAGGATACAGGAATTAGCACAAAGCATATGGGTTCTGAAATGGAATGTCAGCCGATAGTAGTTAATGGAATACTATATGGTACCAGTCCGCAGTTAAAACTTTTTGCTCTTAATGCATCTGACGGTAAAAAAATTTGGGAATTTGACCCGTTTAAAAACGGCAGTCCAAAAACGACAACATGCAGAGGCGTGGTTTACTGGGAAAACGGCCAGGACAAACGCATTATATATAACGCCGGCTCAGCTGTTTATGCAATCAGTGCTTCTACGGGTCTTCCCGTTAACGGTTTTGGTGAGGATGGAAAAATCGACATGCATGTGGGTCTTGATATTAATCATGATGTGAGCAATCTATATATAGCCGCAACAAGCCCTGGTATAATTTATAAAAATATTCTAATTCTCGGTTCAACTGTTTCGGAAGCTGGCGATGCAGCTCCTGGTTATGTGCGAGGGTTTGACATATTATCGGGAAGGTTGAAATGGGTTTTTCACACGATACCTCAACCGGGCGAGTTTGGTTATGAAACATGGCCAAAAGATGCATATAAAAAAATCGGAGCTGCTAATAACTGGAGCGGATTGACAATCGATGATAAGAGAGGAATAGTTTATTTGGGCACGGGATCGCCAGCCGCTGATTTTTATGGCGGAGAGCGTGAGGGAATCAATTTATTTTCAGATTGCATCCTTGCTCTTGATGCAGAATCGGGAAAATTGAAATGGTATTACCAGACAATACAGCATGACCTCTGGGATCGTGATATTCCGTGTCCTCCAAACCTCGCAACTATAATTTATAAAGGNNTCAGGGATTTCTCTTTTTCCTGTTGAGGAAAGAAAAGTTCCTATAAAGGGAGTTCCTGGTGAACATCCGTGGCCGCTTCAGAAATATCCGCTAAAACCCGCCCCATTTTCCAATCAGGTTTTTAGTGAAGCAGACATAACAGATATATCTGCTGAATCCCATGACTACGTGAAAAAAATATTTGACTCAACAAATCATTCCAATAAATTCCTTCCCCCCGGAGTAAAAGCAACCCTTTTATATGGGTACAGCGGGGGGGCGGAATGGGGTGGAAATGCCATTGACTCCGCTGGCAATCTGTACCAAAATGCAAATAATGCTCTGTGGAAACTCCAAATGGAATCCGAATCCGATAAGGGAATGGAATTTGTCTCGAAAGGCCAGAGCCTATATAGTATCCATTGTTCCTCCTGTCATGGAATGGACAAAAAAGGGAACGGTGCGGAAATTCCGGGCCTTCTTCAAATCAGTTCCCATTTAAATGAACCGGAGATCAGCAATATCATCCGCGATGGCCGCCGCAGAATGCCTTCGTTCAGGCAACTTCTACCGGAAGAACGAGGCGCCATCATTCACTTTTTGCTAAATGATCAAAAGGCGCAGTATAAGGACGCGGAAAAATCTGTCAAAGCAATCAATTACTCCAATCAAACGAAAGAAGATTTTCCCTTCCGGCCTCCATACCTTATTAAAGTCTGGGAGAAGGTTCGCGATCAGCATGGTTATCCTGCAACTAAACCGCCCTGGGGAACACTGAGTGCAATTAATTTGAGTACAGGAGATTATGTTTGGCAGGTTCCCCTTGGAGAGCATATGGAACTGACTAAAAAAGGAGTTCCGCTAACCGGCACGGAAAATTATGG